>CBHTTW010000028.1:0-15797 GCA_966096025.1 uncultured Alphaproteobacteria bacterium
CCTTCGCCGCCGAAGTGACGCGCGTGGCGCGCGAAGTGGGCACCGAAGGCAAGCTGGGTGGCCAGGCCCAGGTGCCGGGTGTGGCCGGAACCTGGAAGGATTTGACCGATACCGTCAACGTGATGGCGGCCAACCTCACCGAACAGGTGCGCGGCATCGTGAAAGTCGTGACCGCGGTGGCCGACGGCGACCTCAAGCAGAACCTCACCGTTAAATCCAAGGGCGAAGTGGCGGCGTTGGCCGATACCATCAACAGCATGACCGCGACTCTGGCGACCTTTGCCGACCAGGTGACGTCGGTGGCGCGCGAGGTCGGCGTCGAAGGCCGTCTTGGCGGTCAGGCCAACGTGCCCGGCGCCTCCGGCACCTGGAAAGACTTGACCGGTAACGTGAACCTGCTGGCGGCAAACCTCACCACCCAGGTGCGCGCCATCGCCGAAGTGGCGACCGCGGTGACCAAGGGTGACTTGACGCGGTCGATTCAGGTCGAAGCGCGCGGCGAAGTGGCCGAGCTCAAAGACAATATCAACACCATGATCGGCAATCTGCGCCTGACCACCGATCGCAACACCGAGCAGGATTGGCTCAAGACCAATCTTGCCAAATTCACCAACATGCTGCAGGGCCAGCGCGACCTGGTGACGGTGGGCAAGATGCTGCTTAACGAGCTCACGCCGCTGGTCAACGCGCAGATGGGCGTGATCTATCAGATGGAGGAGGGCGAGCAGCAAAATCTCAGGCTGGTCTCCTCCTATGCCGCCAACCAGACCGATGGTTATCCCACCGCTTTCAGGCTGGGCGAAGGCCTGATCGGCCAATGCGCCGCGGACAAAAGGCCAAAGCTGGTAACCGGCATGGAAAGCGCGGTTCCCATCAGTTCGGCGCTGATGCAGGTCACGCCCAAGAACATCATCGTGCTTCCGGTCCTGTTTGAAAGCCAGGTCAAGGCGGTGATCGAACTGTCGTCCCTGTCGGAATTCACCAACCTGGAAATCGCCTTCCTGGAGCAGCTGACGGCCAATATCGGTATCGTGCTCAACAGCATCGAGGCGACGATGCAGACCGAAGGCCTGCTCAAACAGTCGCAGAAACTGGCCGGTGAACTCCAGACCCAGCAGACCGAGCTGCAACAGACCAACGAGCAGCTGGAAATGAAGGCGCGCGAGCTTGCCGAGCAGAATGTCGAAGTCGAGCGCAAGAACCAGGAAATCGAGCAGGCCCGGCGCGCGTTGGAAGAAAAGGCCAGCGAGCTGGCCCTGACGTCAAAATACAAGTCGGAATTCCTGGCCAATATGAGCCACGAATTGCGTACCCCGCTCAACAGCATCCTGATTTTGGGCCAGCAGCTGGCGGACAATCCCGACCAGAACCTGACCCTCAAGCAAGTCGATTTCGCCCGCACCATTCACGGCGCCGGAACCGACCTGCTCAACCTGATCAGCGACATTCTGGACCTGTCCAAGATTGAATCCGGCACCGTCACGGTGGAAGCCGAGGAAGTCGGCTTTGCCAATGTGATCGAAGCGGTCGCCAGGCCGTTCCGCCACGAGGCCGAAGCCCGTCAACTCGGTTTCAGCGTCAAGCTAGATCCCAAGCTGGGGCGCAATATCGTCACCGATTCCAAGCGGCTTCAGCAGGTGCTGAAGAATCTTCTGTCCAACGCCTTCAAATTCACCGCCCAGGGCCAGGTCAGCCTCTCGGTCAGCGCCGTCAGCGAGGGCTGGAGCGCCAGCCATCCCGTGCTGGGGCAAGCCGCGAATGTTGTCGTGTTCGAAGTGAACGATACCGGCATCGGTATTCCGGCGGAAAAGCAAAAGCTGATCTTTGAAGCCTTCCAGCAGGCGGATGCCAGCACCAGCCGCAAATATGGCGGCACCGGCCTTGGCCTTGCCATCAGCCGCGAGCTTTCCAATCTGCTCGGCGGTGAAATTCAGCTGCGCAGCACGCCCGGCGTCGGCAGCACCTTCAAGCTGTTCCTGCCCGTGCGCTATGTCGGGGCGGCCACCGTGGCGCGTCCGGCGCTGCCCTCCGCCGTTCCGACAACCTTGTCCGAGCGCATTGTCGAGCAGATCGCCGACGACCGCGAGCATATTCTGCCGGGCGATACCCTGCTTTTGATCGTGGAAGACGATCCGCATTATGCCCGCATCCTGATGGATATCGCGCATGAGGAAGGCTTCAAGGTGGTGACCGCCAGCCGCGGCGAGGACGCGCTGGAACTGGCCGAGGAATTCAACCCCGCCGCGGTCTCGCTCGATATCTTCCTGCCCGATATGCTGGGCTGGACGGTGATGAGCCAGCTCAAGAAAAATCCCAAGACCCGGCACATTCCGGTCCAGATCATCACCTTGGACGAGGACAAGCAGCATGCGCTGGCGCGCGGCGCCTTCTCCTTTGTCCCCAAGCCAACGTCCGCCGACGGCGTGCGCCTGGCGCTTTCCAAGATCAAGGCCTATGTCCAGCCCCGCCGCAAGCGCCTGTTGGTGGTCGAGGACAATCCCGCCGAGCAGATCAGCATCTCGGCATTGCTGGAGCATAGCGATATCGAAATCGTGTCCGCCGGCACCGGCGCGGCGGCGTTGAAAATGCTGAAGGACAAGCCCGCCGATTGTGTGGTGCTGGATTTGCGCCTGCCCGATATTTCCGGTTTCGAACTCATGGAAAAGCTGAACGCCGATCCGGCCTTGGCCGACCTGCCGGTCATCGTCTTCACCGGCCGCGAGCTCACGCCCGAGGAAGAGGCCCAGTTGCATGCCGTGGCGCGCAGCATCGTGGTCAAGGGCGTGGAATCGCCCGAACGGCTGCTGGACGAAACCGCCTTGTTCCTGCACCGCAATGTCACCGACCTGCCGCGTGAGAAGCAGTTGATGCTGGAGAAGCTCACCAGCTCGGACGAGGATCTGGTCGGCAAGACGGTATTGCTGGTGGACGATGACGCGCGCAACATCTTCGCCCTCAGCAGCGCCCTGGAGCGTCGCGGCATGCGCGTTCTGACCGCCACCACCGGCAGGGAAGCCATCGACCTTGTCCATTCCACGCCGGAACTGGCGATCGTGCTGATGGACATCATGATGCCGGAAATGGACGGCTATCAGACCATGGCCCATATCCGGGAAGAGCCGGAATACAGGCGCCTTCCGATCATCGCCCTGACCGCCAAGGCGATGAAAGGCGACCGGGAGAAGTGCCTGGAGGCCGGCGCTTCCGACTATCTCGCCAAGCCCGTCAACACCGAGCAGCTCTTGTCGGCGCTGCGCATGTGGCTGCATCGCTGAGAACGCACGTGGAAAACAGGGAACGCGTCAATATTCTGTTGGTGGACGATCAGCCCGGAAAGCTGCTCAGTTACGAAGTCATGCTCGCGGAGCTGGACGAGAATCTCGTCGCGGTGTCCTCGGCCAAGGAGGCGCTGGCTTATCTGCTGAAGTCGGAAGTTGCCGTCATCCTGGTGGATGTCTGCATGCCGGAGCTGGATGGCTTTGAGCTGGCGGAGATGATCCGGGAACATCCCCGCTTCCAGAAAACCGCGATGATCTTCATCTCGGCAATCCATTTGACCGAGAGCGATTATTTGCGGGGGTACCAGGCCGGCGCCGTCGACTATTTGTCGGTGCCGGTCATTCCGGAACTGCTTAGGGCCAAAGTGAGGGTATTCACCGAGCTTTTCCGCAAGAGCAGGGATTTGCAGGCTCTGAATGAGGAGTTGGAAAGCCGGGTAAAGGAACGCACCGAAGCCTTGGCGCTTTCGTCGGACAAATTGCGGCAAAGCGAACAGGGGCGCGGCCTGGCCCTGATGGCCGGTAATATGGGTTCCTGGGATTTCGATCTTGTGTCCGGCCTTTGGTTTTGGGACGAAGGCCAAAGCCATATTTTCGGCGTGGTGCATGAAGGGTTCGTTCCCACCGTCGAAAGTGTGCGCCGGGGCATCCATCCCGGCGACATCGACCGTATCCGCGATTCCTTGCGCGGCCTCGGTCCGCAAAAGACCACCGAGCAGCTGGAGTTCCGCATTGTTCGGCCGACCGGCGAAATCCGCTGGTGCACGGCGGTGGCGGTGGCGTCGTTCGACGCTGCGGGGAAGGCGGTGCGCTTCAGTGGCGTCACCACCGACATTACAGAGCGCAAGGAAGCGGAGAACCGGCAAGTTCTGCTGGCCGGCGAGGTGGATCACCGCGCCAAGAATGCGCTGGCCGTGGTGCAGGCGATCGTCCGCCTGGCAAAGCGCGACAGCGTCGAAGAATATGTCAAGGCGGTGGAGGGCCGTATCGGCGCCCTGGCGCAAACCCACGAATTGCTGTCCCAGTCGCGATGGGAAGGCGCCGATATTCAGCGTCTGGTGCTGGATGAGATGGCGCCCTATCTCACGGAAAACCAGCAGCGCGTGGCCGCGATCGGCCCTTCGCTGGTGCTGGCGCCGGGCCAGGCGCAATTGGTCGCCATGGCGGTCCATGAACTTGCCACCAATGCCGCCAAATACGGTTCCTTGTCCCTGGAAACCGGCAAGGTCGATGTCACCTGGTCAACCTTGGAAGGCGTGCTGTATTTCAATTGGAAGGAATCCGGCGGGCCGGAAGTGGTTCCCCCCGCCAAGCTGGGATTCGGCAGCAAGATCATTTCAAGCCTGGGCGGCAGTCACAGCGGCCGCACCCATTTCGGCTGGCATCCGGAGGGACTGAATTTCACCCTGGAGCTGCGCTACCGCGATTATCCCGATGCGCCGGCGGCGCGAGGGCCGGAAGGCGCCATGCCGCGTCGTGTCGGCGGCTCCCGCCTCCTGCTGGTGGAAGACGAACTGATGGTGGGCATGTTCATGCAGGATTTGCTCAAGACCATCGGCTACCAATCGACCGATCCCATCAGCCGCCTCTCCGATGCCCTCGCCGCGGCGGCGCATGAGCGATTTGAAGGCGCGGTGCTGGACATGAATTTGAATGGAGAATTTGTCTATCCCCTGGCGGAGCTCTTGACCAAGCAGGGCGTTCCGTTTGTCTTCGTCACCGGATATGCCCCCGGCAGCGTGGATCCGCGTTTCGCGCAGGTGCCGATTCTGCAAAAGCCGGTGCTGCAGAACGAGTTGGCCGCCGCCTTGGCCGAAATATTGGAACGGCGGGCCAAGTCCGTGAAGCAGGGCGTGAGCGCCGCCTAAGCATCTGATTCGATTATATTATTGAGCCGCCGCGGCCGGGACTTGTTCGCCGGCATTGGGGTTTTTGAAAATCAATTCCGTCCGTGTGCCTTTGCCGGGCGCTGTTTTGATCTCGACTTGCCCTTGAATTTGCTGCGCCAGGGATTGGATCAGGCGGCGGCCAAGACCGCTGGACTCGCCGCTATCGTCATAGCCTTCACCGTCATCGGCGATCACAAGATGCAGATGATCGCCCACCTCCGTCAGGCTGAGCGAAATGGTGCCCGCCCCGCCCAGGGGAAAGGCATGCTTGAAGGTGTTGGTCAGCACTTCGGTCACAAACAATGCCAGCGGAATGGCGAAGTCGCCCGATACCGTGACCGATATCAGGTCTTCCTGATAGACCAGATTGCTGTTGTTGCCCGACATGCCCTCGGCGATCTGGCGGCCGAGCTCGGCAATGATGCGTTTGAGATCGACCGTGGGCTGATACTCGATCTCATGCAGTATCCGGTGCACCACCACCAGCGCGTTGATCCGCGCCTGGGCCTGCATCAGGGCCTGCCGCGCCGACGGATCGCGTACCCGTCCCACCTGCAGGCTCAGCAGGCTCATCACCACCTGCAAATTGTTCTTCACGCGATGATGGATTTCCCGGATCAAGACCGACTTCTGTTCCACGGCGTCGCGCAGCCGCTGGTCGCGGTCCTGGATGGAGTTGGCCATATCCGAAAAGCCCTGGCCGAGTGCGGTGAATTCCGAGGGCGCGCCCGCCAGGCTGGGACGAATGGCATAATGACCGCCCCGGTACGCAGCCGAGATTCGGCGCAGATACAGAATCCATCGCGTCACTTGCTGTTCCGTCGCGAACCAGATGGCGGTCCAGGCCAGCATGATCATCAGCACCGGCATCAGAAAGTCGGTGGCGACGCTCAAATAGGTCGCGCTGAAAAGCGCTGATTCCTTCATCGCATAGCCGATGAACAGCGGCCCTCCCTGCAAGGCTATTTCCGAGAACCGCCAATTGTTTCCCGCCGCGTCCCGTGCCTGGCGCAGGATGGATGAGTTTTCCGTCCAGGATGCGCCCTGGATCAGGGCCTGGGCCACCGCCGGGTCATTGCTGCCCAGGACATGGCGGTCCCGATCGGCGATGAAGACCACCGCGCCGGGGGCGCGGGAATGGGCGCGCATCAGCGAATCCAGCCAGGCGGTATCAAGCTCGATCGACAGCACGCCTTGAAAGACACCTTGCGCATCGCGCAGCGGCAGCATGCCGGCGACGACCGGTCTTTTCAGCACCGCGCTGGGGATTTCTCCGCTGACGACAAAGCCGGCCGCTTGCCGGGCGCGGCCGAAGATGGGAGTTGCGGAAAGATTCAGATCCTTGGCATGGGGCAGGGCCGAACAAACCACCGCGCCATTGCGGTCGATCCGCATCAGATTGCTGAAATAGGTTATCCCGACCAGGGCCTCCTTCAGGGTGGCGCCGCACTCCGGCGTCCCTGTGCGGACGGCCGACAGATTGGAAATCGCGCGGGTGATCTGTTCGGCCGAGGCCAGCAGATCGTCCTCATCGCCGGCCAGGGCCTGGGCAGATTGCACCATCCGGTCGCGAATGCTGGAACGATCCGCATCGGCCCGCTCGATCCCCTGGAAAATGCTCACCACCGCGATCGGCCAAAGCGCGATCGAAACGAAGGTGAGCAGTCTTGCTCTCAGGGACCAGCCTTGCCGAGGCGTCTCGTCAGCGGCGCTTGTCGCCGCCATGGTGGGGGACGAGGCGATCGAGCTGCGAGAGGATTTCACGTGCGGCCTCTCCTTCGGGTGGGCGATCGGACATCGGCAAATGTTCGTCGCCATCCAAAATCGCCATCAATGCCCGTCTTCCGCGCGCGACCCGGCTTTTGACTGTCCCAACCGCGCAGTTGATGATTTTCGCGGCTTCCTCATAGGCAAAGCCGCCGGCGCCTACCAATATCAATGCTTCGCGCTGTTCGTTGGGCAGCGCCTGCATGGCGCGCGCAATGTCGGACAGGTCCGCCGACGCCGTCTGGCTTTCCGAATAGGAATGGAGATTGGCGGCTTTCTCGCTGTCCCACGGCTCCTGGCGCCAGGCGCGCCGGCGCTCGGAATAGAACTGATTTCTCAGGATGGTGAACAGCCAGGCCTTTAGGTTGGTCCCGGGCAGGTAGGAACTGCGGGATTGCCAGGCCTTGACCAGGGTTTCCTGGGCCAGGTCGTCCGCGCCTTCATGCCGGCCCGAAAGCGAGCGGGCAAAGGCTCTGAGATACGGCACCAACGCCAGCAACTCCGCCTTGAAGGTATCGTCGGAATTGGACTGGGTGGGTTTATCCATGGCTGAGCGTCCCATCATGACGGGGACCTCTCAGGGTCGGTCGACTCATCGATTTTCTTTAAAAGATCCATGAATTCGTCCGGTACCGGTTCATGCACCACGCCGTCATAGAGCCGGCGCAGGCCTTGGCCGATTGCCTCCCGCCTCAAGCGGGCGTAACGGGCCTTATCCGTAATGGGAGCCTTGTCTTTGGACATTTTGATGACCTTCCGCCTCCCTTGTCCGCTAAGAAGCCACAATCAAGGGGCATTTAAAAAATCGAGCCATTTCAGAACCTTATCGTCCGCGCCGTACAGCCCCACGCCCTTGGCACAGACTGAACGCGGCGCAGCGGCAAGAGTTCCCATTTTTTAGGGAACTTTTTCGCGCCGCGCACGCTTTTGGTGGAACAGTGTCCGTCGGAGGAGCCTACTTTATGACCAAGACGCAGCAGTTTGCGCCGCATCTTCCCTATCTTCGCCGCTATGCCCGGGCCTTGGTGGGCTCTCAGAAAAGCGGCGACGCCTATGTCCATGCCGCCTTGACCGCGCTGCTCGCCGGCAAGGTCGATGTCGATCCCGGCATTTCGGTACGCGCCGGGCTGTACAAGATTTTCCACGCCATTTGGGCCAGCGCATCCGGCCATATCGACGAAGAAATCGCGGTCGGGGCGGGAAAGCTGCCATCCTCCGATCCGTCCGAGCGTCTGGCCCAGCTCGATGCCGAGCAAAGGGCGATCCTTCTGCTGACCGCGGTGGAAGGTTTCAGCGTCAACGAAACCGCCTTCATCGTGGATGACACGCCGGAATCGGTCGAGCGCTCGATCGCCGAAGCGCAGGGCCTTATCGAGCGCCAATTGGCCACCAGGGTGCTGATCATCGAGGACGAACCCATCATCGCCTTGGACCTGGAAACCCTGGTCAGCGAATTGGGTCACAAGGTGGTGGCGGTCGCCGCCACGCGCGATGAAGCAGTCGCCAAGGCCCTGGTCGAACGTCCGGGTCTGGTGCTGGCGGATATCAATCTGGGCGAGGGCGGTTCGGGCATCGATGCGGTCTCTCAGATCCTGGACAGTTTCGATATTCCGATCATTTTCGTCACCGCCTATCCGGAAAAGCTGCTGACCGGAGAGCGGCCTGAGCCGACCTACCTCGTCGCCAAGCCCTTCCTGCCGGAATCCATCCAGGCCACGGTGGCGCAGGCGCTGTTCTTCCATAAGCCCGCGCGCAAGGTGGCGTAACGGCTCTACCGCGGCCGCTTGGCCGGCCGCGGAGGGCCTGTCAAGCACAGCCGGGGTGCGCAATGGCCAAGATATTGGTCGCGGAAGACGAAGCGATTGTAAGGCTCCTTGTCGCCGACACGCTGAGAAATTGCGGCCATACCGTGCTGGAAGCCGCCGACGGGCAATCGGCGCTGGAGGCGATTCAGGCGCATGCGGATCTCGATCTGGTCGTCAGCGACATTCGTTTGCCGAAAATGGACGGTTTCTCGGTGGCGCGTTCGGCGCTGCAGCTGCGGACCGGATTGCGGCTGCTGTTTCTCACCGGCTATGTCCGCGCCGAGCTGCCCGGTGAACTGTCGCACGCCGTGATCGTGCGCAAGCCTTTCGATTCCGACAATTTGGCCCGGAAAGTTGCGGTAATGCTGGAGACAAAGCAGGCGTAGCCAGGTCAGCGGCGGCGCAGGAGGCATTGCCGCGCCTGCCGGTCGATCCGGATCGACAGCGCGCGTTCGCCGGGGATATGGACTTCAAATCCGCTGCTGTCCGGATCTTCCCATTTTTCCGGCGTCATCGGGTTACCGGCAAGGTCGTACCAGTCGGCGCTGTCCAGAAAATTCGACGGCGCCGGAAGCGCCGCGCGGTCCGCGGCGCAGGCTGCGGCGAAATCCTCCAGCGCGGTATCGCGCCCCTCCCAGTCCAGCCAGGTTATTTCATTGTCCTGGGCATAGGCATTGTTGTTGCCGCGCTGGCTGCGCCCGAACTCATCGCCCGCCGTCAGTTGAATCGTTCCGCGCGACGCAAACAGGGTGGCCAGCAAGGCCCGCATATCCGCTTGGCGCTTATCCCGGATGTCAGGGTCGCGGCTTTCGCCTTCCACGCCATTGTTCCAGGAAAAATTCTCCGCCTGGCCGTCGCAATTGTTCTCGCCATTGGCTTCATTGTGCTTGGCGGCGAAGGACACCGTATCGGCCAAGCTCATGCCGTCATGGGAAGCGACGAAATTCACGCTGCGGCTGGTTTTTCCGGAAAATATGTCGGAAGAGCCGGTCATGCGTGTCGCCAGGGCGCCCAAAGTGCCGGGATCGCCGCGCCAAAAACGGCGGACATCGTCGCGGTAGCGGTCGTTCCATTCCAGCCAGCCGTCGGGAAATTGTCCCAATTGATAGCCGCCCGGGCCCACGTCCCAGGGTTCGGCGATCATGATCCGGCCCTGCAGCAAGGGGTCGCCGGCGATTTCGGCGAAAATCGGCGCCTGCGGATCAAAGCCCGGCGAGCGGGCGAGAATGGTGGCAAGATCGAAGCGGAAGCCGTCCACGCCAAGCCGCGCGAAGTGGCGCAGCGTTTCCAGCATCAGGGCGCGCACCGTGGGGTCCGATGCATCCAGGATATTGCCGGTGCCCGCATCATTGATCAGCGCGCCGTCGGGTTTGCGGGCATAGCAGCGATTGTCCAAGCCGCGCAGGCTCAAGGTCGGTCCCGCCAAGTCGCTTTCGCCGGTATGGTTCAGCACAATATCCAGGATCACGCCGATTCCGGCCTGCCGGAGATCGACAATCGTGTCTTCAAGCTCCGCGACGCCGCCCGGCGCCAGGCCGGGGTCGATCGCCATGGGCGCCACGGGGTTGTAGCCCCAGCCATTGCGCAGACCCAGCGGCGGCAAGTGCCGTTCGTCGATCCAGGCGACGATCGGCATCAACTCGATGGCGCTGACGTGAAGCTTCTTGAGATGCGCGATGACGGCGGGATGGGCAAGGGCGCGGATGGTGCCGCGCAATTGCGCAGGTATGCCGGGGTGGCGCTGGGTAAAACCGCGGACATTCAATTCATAGATCAATCTGCCGGGAGAAAAGAGCGGCGGTTGCGGCACGCTTGCCGGAGCGGGGCCGGGGACCACGGCTTTGGGTACCAAGAGCGCGGTATCGACGCCTTCCATGCCCAGACGGATATCGTATTGAAAACGGCGGTCGAGCTCGACGGCGTAAGGATCGACCAGCAGCTTGGCGCTGTCGAACATCAGGCCGCGATCGGGCGCCCAGGCGCCATCGGCGCGATAGCCGTAACGCTGGCCCGGCCGCACGCGGGCAATGGCGATATGAATGTCGCCCTGGCGCTCCATCGCCAGCCTTGTTTCCCGCTCGCCGGTGAAAAGGCACAGTTCGACCTTTTCGGCATCCCGCGCGCAAACCGCGAATTGCGTACCCCCGGCGACGGGGCGTGCGCCCAGGACCGAGCTCATGCCCTGAGATCACCCTGGACGAGTCTTGTATAGAGCTCGGCATAGCGCGCGCCGCTCTGGTGCCAGGAAAAGTCCGCCATCATGCCTTGGACCTGCATTTTGCTCCACGCGTCGCGGCGTGCATACAGGGACACGGTGCGTTGCAAAGCGTTGGCCAGGCTTTCGTTGGTGACGCCGTCGAACAGAATGCCGGTCGCCACGCCCTGGGCCAGTGCGGCCTCATTGGCGTCGATGATGGTATCGCCCAAACCGCCGGTGCGCGCCGCCACGGGGACGCAGCCATAGGCCAGTCCATAAAACTGAGTCAGGCCGCAAGGCTCGAAGCGCGACGGAATCAGAATGGCATCGGCGCCGCCTTGCAGCAGATGGGAGAGTTTTTCGTCATAGCCCAGGGCGACCGCGATACGTCCGGGATGGCGAGCCGCGGCGGCGCGGAATTTTGCTTCCAGCGGCCTGTCGCCCGTTCCCAGCAGCGCCAGGCGGCCGCCCAGCGCGACCAGAGTGTCGAGCTGCTCGGCCAGCACATCCATGCCCTTTTGCCAGGACAACCGGCTGATGACGGTGAAAAGCGGGCCGTCGCCCGGGGTCAGGCCGAAGCCGCTTTCGATGGCGCGCTTGTTGGCGCGCCGCATGGCGAGGTTATGGCTGTCATAGCGGGCCGCCAGCGCGGCATCGCATTGCGGATTCCAGATTGCGGGATCGATGCCGTTGAGAATTCCGGAAACGGCGCCGCCGCGCGAGCGGATCAGTCCTTCCATGCCCATGCCGAAGGCGGGTTCGCGAATTTCGCGGGCATAGCCGGGACTGACGGCGGTGATGGCCTGGGCGCCGGCCAAACCCGCTTTGAGATAACCCACGCCGCCATAATATTCCACGCCGTCGATGGTGTAGGCGCGCGGCGGCAGGCCCAGGAACGGAAAGATCGAGACATCGAACCGGCCCTGAAAGGCGATGTTGTGAATTGTCATCAGGCTGGGCGCGGGCGCGCCCGGACCCGGCGCATAGCTGAGATAGGCGGGTGCCAGTCCGGCATGCCAGTCATGGGCGTGCAGCAGATCGAAATGCCAATTGGGGATCGCGCCGGAAGCGAGATCGGCGCCGGCCCGTCCCAGCGCCGCGAACCGGCGCCAATTGTCGGGCCAGTCGGCGCCGCCGCGGTCGCCATAAGGGCCGCCATCGCGCTGAAACAAGGCGGGCGCATCCAGCACCAAGAGGGGAAAGCCGTTGATGGTGGACGCCCGGATACGGGCTTCGGCGCCCATCAGATTGGGATAGTGATGCACCAGCGGCGCATCGCCGATATGGGCGCGCACCGCCGGATAACCGGGCAGCAAGGTGGTGACCATGATGCCATGACCGGACAGCGCGCCCGGCAGCGCCCCCACCACATCGCCCAGCCCGCCGGTCTTGACCAGCGGATAGGCCTCGGACGCGACGGAAAGAACCTGCATCATGCCAGCCGGTCGAGCATCGCCTGGGTGACAAGGCACACCCCGTTTTCGGTGCGCCGAAAGCGCGCCGCATCCTGTTCGGGATCTTCACCCACGATCAGCCCGGCCGGAATGCTGACGCCGCGGTCCAGCACCACGCGCCTGAGCCTGGCGCCGCGCCCGATCTGGCAATAGGGCAGTACGACCGCTTCCTCCAAGGTGGAATAGCTGTTGGCCCGCACCCCTGAGAATAAAAGACTGCGATGCACATGCGAGCCCGAAACGATGCAGTCGCCGGCGATCAGGGATGATACGGCCGAGCCGCGCCTTCCATCGCTGTCATGGACGAATTTGGCGGGCGGCAGGATTTCGGCATAGGTCCAAAGCGGCCAGCTGCGGTCATAGAGATCGAGTTGCGGCACCACATCGGTCAAATCGATATTGGCTTCCCAATAGGCATCGACCGTACCGACATCGCGCCAATAGGCTTCGTTCTCGCTGCTGGCGCGCACACAGGAGCGCGAGAAGCGGTGCGCCACCGCCTTGGCGTTCTTAACCAGCCAGGGAATGATGTCCTTGCCGAAATCGCGCGAAGAACCCGGAGTGGCGGCGTCGCGGCGCAACTGCTCGATCAAGAAACGGGTCTGGAAGACATAGACGCCCATCGAGGCCAGCGACATGTCCGGATTGTCCGGCATGGCGGGCGGATCGGCGGGCTTTTCGACAAAGTCGGTGATGCGGCCGCTGGCATCGACCGCCATCACGCCGAAGCCGGTCGCCTGATGCCGGGGCACTTCCAGGCAGGCGATGGTGACATCGGCTTGCTGATCGCAATGCTGCTGCAGCATCAGCTCATAGTCCATCTTATAGATATGGTCGCCCGCCAGGATCACCATATATTCGGGGCCATGCCCCTCGATGATGTCGATGTTCTGGAATACGGCGTCGGCGGTGCCGGCATACCATTGCGTCTCGGACACGCGCTGGGAGGCGGGAAGCACGTCAAAACTTTCGTTGCGCTCGGGGCGCAGGAAGTTCCAGCCCTGTTGCAGATGCCGGATCAGGGAATGCGCCTTGTATTGGGTGGCGACGCCGATGCGGCGGATACCGGAATTGATGGCGTTGGATAGCGCGAAGTCGATGATGCGCGCCTTGCCGCCGAAATAGACCGCGGGTTTGGCGCGGCGCGCGGTGAGTTCGGCCAGGCGGCTGCCGCGGCCGCCGGCCAGGACATAGGCCATTGCGTCACGCGCCAGGGGCTGTCTCAGGCGATCGGCCATCGTTTCCTCGTTCTCAGCCGGCGAATTCCAACATGATCGTCGCCAGCGGCGGCAGCGTCAAACTTGCGCCGCCATTTTCGGCGGTCACCGCGCCCAGATTGCCCAGGCCGCTGCCGCCATATTGTAGCGCGTCGCTGTTAACCATCTCTGTCCAGGTTCCGTCCGCGGGCAGGGGCACGCGGTAGCCCTGCCGGGGGACCGGCGTCATATTGGCGATCACGGCGATGGGTGCGGCGCCTGGGGCGTGGCGAATCCAGGCAAAGACCGAATTCTGCTTGTCGTCGACCACCGCCCAGGAAAAGCCCTCGTTCTCGCAATCGCGGGCATGCAGCGCGGGTTTGGCGCGATAGAGCTTGTTAAGGTCTCTTACCAAAGCGCGAATTCCGGCATGGGCGGGGGCCTCCAGCAACTCCCAGTCCAAAGCGCGATTTTCGCTCCATTCCCGCCGCTGCGCGAATTCCTGGCCCATGAACAACAGTTTTTTGCCGGGGTATCCCCACATCAACGCATAATAGGCCCGAAGGTTCGCGAACTTCTGCCAGTCGTCGCCCGACATTTTTGTCAGCAACGAGCCCTTGCCGTGCACCACCTCGTCATGGCTCAGCGGCAGCACGAAATTCTCGCTGAAGGCATAGAGCAGGCCGAAGGTGATGTCGTCGTGATGATGCCCGCGGTGGATGGGTTCGCGCGCCATGTATTTCAGCGTGTCGTGCATGAAGCCCATATTCCATTTGAAGCCGAAGCCCAGTCCGCCCTCATGCACGGGCTTGGACACGCCGGGCCATGAGGTGGATTCCTCCGCCACGGTGAAAAAGCCGGGATGGTTGCCATAGACTTCCCGGTTCATGCCGCGCAGGAATTCCACCGCCTCCCAATTTTCGCGGCCGCCCTGCTGGTTGGGAATCCATTCGCCGCTTTTGCGCGAATAGTCGCGATAGAGCATCGAGGCCACCGCATCGACGCGAAGGCCGTCGACATGATAGCGCTCCGCCCAGAACAAGGCATTGTTGATCAGGAAGGAGGAAACCTCGCGCCGGCCGAAATTGTAGATGGCGGTGTCCCAATCGGGATGATGGCCCAGGCGCGGGTCTTCATGCTCGTAAAGCGCGGTGCCGTCGAAGCGGATCAGGCCGTGCGGATCGGTGGGAAAATGCGCCGGCACCCAGTCGATCAGCACACCCAAGCCGGCGCGATGGGCGCCATCGACAAAACGGGCAAAGCCCTGCACATCGCCGAAACGGGACGAGGGTGCAAAGAGTCCGGTGGTTTGATAGCCCCAGCTGGGATCGTAAGGATGCTCGCTGACGGGAAGGAATTCGATATGGGTGAAGCCCATATCGGCGGCATAGGGAATGAGGCGGTCCGCCAAAGCGTCCCAGGACAGAAACTTGCCATGCTGATCGCGGTCCCAGGATCCGGCATGGACTTCGTAAATGGAAATCGGCTGGCGGCGGGCATCCGCCTTGGCCCAGAAATCGCGATGCGACTGATCACCCCACTCATGAGACGGCGTGGCGGTCGTCAGCGAGGCGGTGGCGGGACGCAGCTCGGCGGCGAAGGCAAAGGGATCGGCCTTGAGCGGACAAAGCTTGCCATCGGCGCCGACCACTTCGAATTTGTAGGCGCGTCCTTCGGCGATGTCGGGAATAAAAATCTCCCATACCCCGATATCGGCGCGGCGGCGCATGACATGGCGGCGGCCGTCCCAGTCATTGAAATCGCCCACCACCGAGACGCGCCTGGCGTTGGGGGCCCAGACCGCGAAATGCATGCCGCTGGCGCCTTCGTGGGAGATGAGATGCGCGCCCATTTTGTCGTAAAGCCGCCAATGGGCGCCTTGGGCGATCAGGAAGTCATCGACCGGACCCAGCACGGGACCGAAACTATAGGGGTCGGTGATCCACCATTGCGCGCCATAACCGCGCGCTTTGTATTTGACCGGTACGGGCGCGCCCAGGATCTTGCCCTCGAACAAGCCGCGCTTGTCACTTTGGGTCAGCGCCCCAAGCCTGCGGCCCTTGAGATCAAAGGCTTCGGCGCTTTCCGCGCCCGGAATCCAGACCCGGGCGAAAGTCCCGCCCGGTCCCGCATGGGTTCCCAGCAAAGAGAAGGGGTCGGGATGGCGTCCTTCCAGCAGGGCATCCAGCGTGCCCGGCGAAGGCTTCACAA
>CBHTTW010000029.1:0-15773 GCA_966096025.1 uncultured Alphaproteobacteria bacterium
GTCAGCCCCGATGGCGAGAAGGGGATCGACAACAATCTCTATCGCGCCTGGGGCTGCGACGCGCCCTGGCGCGGCAACGGCAATGCCACCTTGCATCTGCGCGCCAATGACAAGATGCAGGACGGTCTTTACACCATGGTGATCCGGATTTCGGGCAACCAGGATCCGATGAACGACAGCGACGCCACTGTCGAGATCGGCTATTCGCCGGACAAGATCGTGAAGGATGCCCGCGGCGGCATTTCCATCGACTATTCCTACCGCATCCTGAAATCGGCGCAGTACACCAAGCTGAAGGCGAAGATTAAGGACGGCATGGTGGTGACCGAGCAGGTCGAGCATCTCCATACCCCCCGCATCTCCTGGTTCTACGACCAGACCGGGGATGCCAATTTCACCAAGGGCAAGATCAAGCTGAACATCGCCGCCGACGGCTTGAGCGGCGCCGGATTGATCGGCGGTTACCGCAATTGGCGCGATCTCTATGCCGAAAATACTTTCGCCCAGGATGGCGGCCAGCAGGGCATCCGCGAGCATGAGGACCATGTCGGTCTGTATTTCGCCCTGCGCCGCAATGCCGACGGCATGTTCAATGAGAAGACCAGGAAATATGACGGCATTTCGTCGGTCTATCGCATCAAGTTCACCTCGGCCTATGTGGTGGATCCCGACAAGCCGATGAACGTCCCCAAGCTGGCGCTGGAAGAAGAGCGCAAGGCGGCCTTCGAGGCGATCAAGCTTGCCACCATCACAGGCGCGGAGACCCGGGTGCCCCAGCTTGTGCCGCCCGGCACCAGCGAATTCGGCGCCGGCATCACCGAAGGGCTGGTGGAAGATCTGCCGAGCGGGGAGTATTTCCTGTCGACCCTCTATCGCCAGCATTATGAAAATGAGGACGAGAATGGCACGCCGCCCTGGATGATCGAGCGCGCGCGTTCCGAAGGCGGCACCAGCCAGAAGAGAATCAAGCGGGAGCAGGAGAAGCTGAAGCAGGCGCCCGCCAAGCCCCAGCAACAGGTGCGCAACCAAGAGCCGGCGCCTCTCCTGAAATAGCAACGGCACATCGATAAGCTCTGCATCCAATGGTCCAAGTCATGGCGGAGCTGGAGACGCGGACTGTCCGCAAGGTCATGTGGCGGCTGCTGCCGTTCCTGATGCTTTGCTATGTCGTGGCGTTCCTGGATCGCGTCAATGTCGGTTTCGCGCATCTTCAGATGAACGCGTCTTTGGGCCTGTCGGAGGTCGCCTATGGCTTCGGCGCGGGCATTTTCTTCATCGGCTATTTCCTGGTCGAGGTTCCCTCCAATATTCTGCTGGAGCGTTTCGGCGCGCGGCTGTGGATCGCCCGGATCATGCTGAGCTGGGGGCTGGTCTCCACCGCCTTCGGCTTCATCCCGCAACTGTCTTCTTGGACGGGCTTCAGCGCGCAAGCCTGGTTCTACAGCCTGCGTTTCGCGCTGGGCGTCTGCGAGGCGGGCTTTTATCCCGGCGTGGTGTTCTATCTCACCCGCTGGTTTCCGGCGGAATATCGCGCCCGGGTGATCGCCTTTTTCATGCTGGCGGTTCCGGTGTCGCAAGTCATCGGGGCGCCGCTGTCGGGTCTGTTGCTGAATGTCACCGGCCTGGGGATGGAAGGCTGGCAATGGCTGTTCATTCTGGAGGGCTTGCCTTCGGTGCTGCTGTCTTTGGCGGTTCTGCTTTACCTGACCGACTTTCCGCGCGATGCGAAGTGGCTGCAACAGGACGAGATCGGCTGGCTGGAAGCCAGGATAGCGCAGCAGCAGATTCTCGCCGGCCATTCCGGCCTGATGAAGATGATGCGGGATATCCGCATCCTGATGTGCGCCTTCGCCAATTTTTCGATGCAGGGCGCGACTTATTCCATCACCCTGTTCTTGCCCGCGCTGGTTTTGCAATTGGGCTATAGCAACACCCAGACGGGGTTCATCCTGGCCTTTCCGCCCTTCATCGGCGCCATCGGCATGGTGTTGTTCAGCCGCCATTCCGACCGCACGGGGGAGCGTAAATTCCATGTCGCGGCGGCCTTGCTGATGCTGGCAATCGGGATCGCGGGCGGCGCCTTGCTGGAAAACCCCATTGTCAGGTTGCTGTTTTTCACCCTGGCCAATATCGGTTCGGTATCCTTGGGGCCGATGCTGTATCCGATACCGACCAGCTTTTTGTCCAAAAGCACGGTGGCGGCGGGGATCGCGGTGATCAGTTCGCTGGGGGCGTTGGGCGGATTCGCGGGGCCATATTTGTTCGGCTATATGAAAAACCTCACCGGCGGTCCGACCGTCAGCCTGCTGTTGATGGCGGGACTCGCCTTGGCCGGTGCGCTGGTCGCGGCATCCTTGCGGGTCGGCAGAACACAAATTCAGTTTGAGAGCGTAAGATGACGAGCTTGCCAGATTTTTCCGACATTCGCGCCCATATCGCCAAGCTGCCGCGGGTCAAACTGATCGAACGGCCGACGCCGCTGACCGAGGCGCCCAATCTCGCCAAGGCGCTCAATCACGGCAAGCCGGGCGGGCCGCGCATCTTCATCAAGCGCGACGATCTCACCAGCCTGGGCCTGGGCGGCAACAAGCTGCGCAATCTGGAATTCCGCCTGGCCCGCGCCCTGGCGGAGAATCCCGATACCGTGATTGTCGGGCTTGACCTGCAATCCAACTCGGCCCGCCAGACCGTTGCCGCCTGCAATAAGCTTGGTCTCAAGACCATCCTGGTGCTGGAGGGCCAAAAGCCCAATGTCATCCAGGGCAATCTGCTGATGGATTATCTGTTGGGCGCCGAGGTGCATTTTGCCGCCAATCCCAAGGAACAGCGGCAAATGCTGGACGATCTGGCCGCGCAAATCCGCAAGGCGGGCGGGCGGGCGCATATTCTCAACGACAATCCCATGTTCGACATCGCTTCGGCGGCGGCCTATCTGGAGGCGACCTTGGAAGTGCTGGAACAATTGGACCGGGAAGGGCTGGCGCCAAGCTGTTTCTACATGTCGTCCAGCGGCAAGGGCCAGGCGGGCCTGGTGCTGGCGCAGCGGCTGACGGGGCTTGCATTTCGTGTCCATGGCGTCACCGCAACCAGCGAATTTCATCTGCCGTCGCGCACCGCAAACATCGCCAACGAGACGGCCAAGGCTCTCGGGCTCGATCTTGTCGTCACTCAGGAAGAGATCGTCAATTTCGGGGAATTTGTCGGCGACGGTTACGGCATCCCTTCCGAGGCGGGGATCGAAGCGGTCAAGCTGTTCGCCCGCACCGAGGGTGTCATTCTGGACCCGGTCTATACCGGCAAGGCTGCCGCCGCGATGGTGGCGCATGTCCGCGAGGGGCGTTTCGGCGCCGATGATGTGCTGGTCTTTGTCCATACCGGCGGCACCCCGGCCAATTTCACCTGGTCCGATCTGTGGCTGAACAATCCCTGAGGAATTTCACAATGGTTTCGGGCGTCATCGATTGTCATGCGCATTTCTTTCCGCCCGCCGCCGGGGCGTCGGGATTTGCCGATGTGGAATCGCACCGCATCCACCAGCAGCGCGCCATGCACATGCATGGCAATCAGCCCTATCGCCGGCTGCGTGACGGCGCGATTGTGACCGAGCGGATGTTGTGGGACGCCGATGATCCGTCGCCCGCCGGCGCCAGGGAGGTTTCCTTCTCGGCCGGCAGTTTCGGGCGCTTTCAATGGAGGAAGGATGCAGAGGACTATTATGTCCAATTCCTTCCGCCCTGGATGGATGACCTGTCCATGAGTCCGGAAAAATTGATCGCTTCGATGGATCATGCCGGCATTGCCATGGCGGTGCTGCAGAACGATCACATCTACGGCAATCTGGCGGAGCATTTTGCCCAGGCGGCGGCGCGCCATCCCGGCCGGTTGATCGGGCTGGCCCAGGTCGAGGAGGCTTTCGCCTATCAGGATACGGAAATCGCGCGCCTGAAGGACCAGATCGGCCGTTTGAAAATGGCGGGCCTGTATTTCACCACCACCGGGCTTTTCCGCAGCGGCTACAAGCCGATGCATTCCGACAAACTCTACGATCCCTTCTGGGCGGAAGTGGAACGCTTGAATATTCCGGTCAGCTGGGTGCAGTCGGCGCGGTCACCGGTGGGAAGTTATGACGATGAGCTTGGGCATCTTGAGGCGATCATCGCGAAATTTCCCAAGATCCGTCATGTGCTGGTGCACGGCTTGCCGACATCGCTATATGCCGACGAAAAGGGCAAGCTGACTTTCCCTCCCGTCGTCAAATCGCTCATGACCCAGGCGCCGGTGATGGCCGAGCTGCTCTATCCCATCGCGGTCGGCGGCAAGATGGAATATCCCTACACAAAAATGCATGGCCATATCCAGCAGCTGCTGGACACGTTCGGACCGGGGCGCTTCATGTGGGGTTCGGACAGTCCCAATGTCGAGCGCTACTGCACCTATGCGCAGTCGCTCACATACTTCACCAATCATTTCGGCCACCTTCCGGCGGCGGATATGAACGCGATCCTGCGGGACAATGCGCTGCGGGTTTATACCGGCTCGCTACCGGCGGGCGGATAGCTGCTGTTTCAGGTTGGAAAGCAGGGCCAGGCTCTGCTCGGCCTGCGCCTTGGCTGCCGGAAGCGGCTCGACTTCGACCGCTTTTTCATACCAGCCTATCGCGGTATCCAGCACGGCAAGGTCGGTGTCTTCCGGCTTGGAGACCTTGACCAGCCGCACAAAGGCTTCATCGCCCAGCATCTTGGCGGCGCGATTTTCGCCGGCCAGGTCGGCCAGTTCGAACCAGCGCGCCGCTTGGGCATGATCCTTCGCCACGCCATCGCCGTTCCAATAGATCGCGCCCACCATCAGCGCGGCATGGCCGTCGCCCTTGTAGGCCGCCTGTTGGCAGGTCGCGAGCCACTGGGCGCCTTCGCCTTCCTGCTCGAGATTGCAGGCGGAGGCTTCGGACGTCTCTGCCTGCGCAGGCGCGATGGACAGAAGAGCCAAGAGAGCAAATGACAGCGCGCTGCGTTTCATGACGACTCCGGCCAGGAGTGAGTTTCCTCAGGAACGGTAGTCCCGGCTGGTTAACAAGATGAGAATCCCGGCGCCTTTTGGTAACGGGAACTTAAAGTTCCCGCTGCCGCTGGCTGCCGTAATGATGGGCCCAGACCTTGGTGAATTCGGCGCCCAACAGGAATATCTGCGCCGAATAATAGACCCAGATCAGCAGCACGATGATGCCGCCCGCCGCGCCATAGATGCTGGCGGTGATGAAGTTGGCGAGATAATAGCCGATCAGGCTTTGGCCGAATTCGAACAGCAGGGCGGTGCCGAAGCCCGCCACCAGCACGTCGCGCCACAGCATCTTGCGGTTGGGCAGCACCTTGTAGACGCAGGCGAACAACAGCGCGACGATCACATAACTGACCCCCAGATTGATCAGCGCGATCAGCGGCTCGGAGACGCCGACAATACGGTCCAGGACGCGGCCCAGGATGCGGATGCCGGTGGCCAGGATCATCGAGGCTAGCAGCAGCACACCCAGTCCGATCACCAGCAGCATGGACAGGACCCGTCCGCGCAACAGCTGGGTGAAGAAAGACTCATGCCGCGGCGCCTTCAGGATCACGTTCAGCGCATCCTCGACCTCGGTGAAGAAGCCGCTGGAGGTGATGATCAGGGTGGCCAGCCCGATCAGGGCGCCGTCGATGGTGTGGCTGGAGCGGCGCATATGCAGGATGGCGAGCTGCACCAGATCGGCACTGTCGGAATTCATGATGCGGGTGAGCTGGTCATGCACCGCGCTGCTGGCGGCGGCCTGGCCCAGGAACAGGGCGGCGATGGCGGTGGCGATGAACAGGACCGGCGCGATGGCGGTCACGGCATAAAAGGCGATGGCCGCGCCGCGTGTCAGGGCATTGTCGTCGACGAAGCCCTGGAAACCCTCTGTCAGCAGCTTCCAGGCGATGGACGGACGGCGGCTCACTGATTCCCCGCATTTGGTGGTTCCCAACCTAGCAGGTGCTTGGAAAGTTTCACATTTTCCGCTGGAAGCCATTGGGCGCTTGGGGCGTTGGCCCAAAAGGGGGGTAAGTGGTTGATCCGGCGTGCCTGTTACCTATTGGTCGCGCAAACATTGGTCCAAGGACGTCAACCGCGGGCCGCTATTTTGCGACGGCAAAGGCGCAGGGTGCTCCCGTCAAGCAATCGGCGGTCCAAAACGCCCCGTTGCCCAGAAATAAGCCGGTTTTGGGGGAAACTGCGTAGCGCTGCGCACTGGATATTTGCGGGAGTAAATGATACCGGTTCGCAAGAATTTAGATCTACAAACGCCCGATGATTCCGTCCGACCTTTCGCGCCTCCTGTTGCGTTACTGCGAACCCAGCGCCAGGCGCGCCATATTCGAGGTCTGTGTCACCGCCGTTCCTTTGGTGCTGCTTTGGGTGGCGATGTGGTGGTCGCTGGATATCAGCTATTGGCTGACCCTGCTGCTGGCGGTGCCCGCCGCGGGCTTCATGGTGCGGCTGTTCATCATTCAGCATGATTGCGGCCATGGCGCCTTTTTCCGCAACCGCGCCGCCAACAGCTGGGTGGGCCGGGTGTTGGGCGTGCTCACCTTGACGCCTTTCGACTATTGGAAGCGCAACCACGCCTTGCATCATGCCACGTCCGGCAACCTGGACCGGCGGGGGATCGGCGATATCGATACCTTGACGGTGGAGGAATATCGCAGCCGTTCCTTCCTGGGGCGGATGCTGTACCGGGTCTATCGCAGCGCGCCGGTGATGTTCGTGATCGGACCGGCCTATATGTTCCTGCTGCAGCACAGGTTGCCGCTCCATCAGATGCGCGACGGCTGGCGCCCCTGGATCAGCACCATGGCGACCAATGCCGCCATCGCCCTGATGATCGCGGGCCTGATCTGGCTCTTGGGCTGGCGCCCGGTGCTGATGGTGCATCTGCCCATCATGCTGATGGCGGCCTCCCTGGGGGTGTGGTTGTTCTATGTCCAGCACCAGTTCGAAGACACCGCCTGGGCGCGGGGGGCCGACTGGTCCCATTATGACGCCGCCATGGCGGGAAGTTCCTTTTACGACCTGCCGGCGCCGCTGCGCTGGATCACCGGCAATATCGGCATCCACCATGTCCATCACCTCAACAGCCGGATTCCTTATTACCGGCTGCCCAAGGTGCTCAGCGATCACCCGGAATTGAAAGCGGTGGCCCGCCTGACCTTGTGGGACAGCCTGAAGAGCGTGCGGCTGTCGCTGTGGTGCGAAAAAAGCGAAAAACTGGTCTCCTTCAAAGGGGCCGGAGCCGGCGAGCGGTAACATTAAACTCGCCCCGGCCTTGTTTCCGTCCCTTGCCTAGCGGCGGGCGGGCCTGTTCAATTATCCCATGCGGGAAACGGGAAAATCGCCTTGGCGTATGGGGTTGGCGCTGGCCGCCATTCTCTGTGTTCCCGCTTTTGCCGCGCCCACCTTTGCCGCGTCATGGCCGGTCAGCGACATTGCGCCCGATCCGGCGATCAAGCTTGGCGTCCTGCCCAACGGCATGCGCTATGCGATCCTCAAGAACCAGACCCCGGCCAATGCGGTGTCGGTCCGTTTCAGCCTGGATGTGGGATCGACCGACGAGGCCGCGGACCAGCGCGGTTTTTCCCATTTCGTCGAGCATATGGCGTTTCGCGGCTCGAAAAATTTTCCCGATGGCGAACTCAACCACAGCCTGGAACGGCTGGGCCTGCGGTTCGGCGCCGATACCAACGCCTCGACCAGCCAGTACCGCACCGAATTCCGTTTCGATCTTCCCAATGCCAGGAATATCGGCGAAGCGCTGGCCATCACCCGCGACGTCGCGGGCAACGTCAATTTCGCCGGCAGCGCGGTGCAGACCGAAGCCGGGGTGGTGATGTCGGAGGCCGCGATGCGCGGCGACCCGTCGCGCCGCGCCGCGCTGGCGGAATTGCAGTTCATGCTGGTGGACGCCCATGCCAGCGCCACGCCGGGAAGCGAATCCGGCATCATCGAACATCCCACCGCGGCGGACCTGCTGCGTTTCTATCGCGCCTGGTACCGTCCCGAACGCGCCATCCTGACGGTGGTGGGCGATATCGATCCGGACAGCGTGGAGAAAAACATCGCGGAGCGTTTTTCGGACTGGACGGGGGAGGGACCGCAAGGCGTCAAACCGGTTTTCAAAATCCCCTATCAGCGCGGACTGGAGGCGCATCTTCATGTCGAAGAGGGGGCGCCCAACCGGGTTACCCTGTCCTGGATCCGCCCGCCCCTCGAGCGCCCGATGACGGTCGCGGCCCGCAGGAAGGACAGCATCAAAGGCGTCGCGCTTCAGATCCTCAATCGCCGCCTGTCGGCCATGGCCAGTTCCGCCGACCATCCCTTTGTCAATGCCAGAAGCGGCGAACAGGATGCCTTGCGCGCCGCCACCATCGCCACGCTTTCGGCCGGCTATGAATCCGGCGATTGGAAAAAGGCGCTGACCGCGCTGGCGGGGGTGCGCCTGACCTTGCTCCAATCCTCGGTCACCCAGGCCGAGATCGACTCCGTGGTCAAGGCGCAGAAAGCCGCCGTGCAACGCGAGGAAGAAGCGGCGGGCACCCGCACCACCCAAGGGCTGGCCGGCGGATTGTCGGCGGTGGCGGCGGGCGGCGAGATTCCGGTCAGCCCCGCCCAATCGCGCGCCGCACTCGATGGCGATCTTGCACAACTGACGCCACAGATTGTCGGCCAGGCTTTGCAGGAGATGTTCGACGGCGAGCCTTTGGTCTTTGTCTCCAGCCGCACGCCCTTGGCCGAAAGCGAAACCACCATCCTGGACACCTATCGCGCGGTGAGTGACGGCATTGCGCCGGTTATTGCCTCTGCGCCCGGTTCGCCGGCGGCCTGGCCCTATACCGCGTTCGGCGCGCCCGGCCGGGTGACGGAAACCAGGAATGCCGCCGATATCGGCGTCACCTCCATCCGCTTTGCCAACAATGTCCGATTGCTGGTGCGTCCGTCCAAGCTGCGTCTCAATCAAGTGCTGGTGTCGGTCAAGTTCGGCGATGGCCGCCTGGGCTTGCCCAAGGACCGCGCCTTGGTCAATTGGCTTCCGGGCGGCGCGGTGGCGGGCGGGCTGGGGGCATTGTCTTCGCCCGAAATCGTTACGGCGCTTTCCGGCAAGTCCTATGGCCTGGGACTGACCCTGGGCGACGGCGCCTTCGCCTTGAGCGGCGGAACCAATGAACAGGACTTGCAGACCCAGCTTCAGCTCTTTACCGCTTTCATCAGGGATCCCGGTTTCAGGCCGGAGGCTTTTGAGCAGTTCCGCCAGCAGTCCATCGGCCGCATGCGCAGCGCCGACGCCACGCCGCAAGGCGTGATGGGCCTCAAATCGGCGGAGTTGCTGCATGACGGCGACAAGCGCTGGGCGATGCCGTCGCTGGAGGAAATCCGTGCCGCCAGCGCCACCGATCTCAAGGCGATGCTGGAGCCCGCCATGGCGCAGGGTTCGATCGAAGTGGTGATCACCGGCGACACCAGTGTGGAAGAGGCGACCCGCGCCGTCGCCGCCACCCTGGGCGCCTTGCCCATCCGGTTGGGGCGCCATTTGCGGCGCAACGCTGACAACGACACCGCTTTTCCCACGACAACAACCCAACCTGTGGTGCTGAAGCCCACGGCGCCGTCGTCCCAAATCCTGGCCAGCGCCAGCTGGGCCACCAGAAGCCGTTACGCCGATGTGAAAAGCGACGCCGCGGTCGAACTGTTGACCGCGCTGCTGCGCGAGAAGCTGCTGGACGATTTGCGCGGCCATGGCCTCAGCTATTCGGTGCAGGTCAGTTCGTCTTCCTCGGTGACCTTCGACTACGGCACCATTTCGGCGCTCGCCACCGTGCCCGTGGGCAAGGCGCAGGCCTTTTACGATGCGGTGGACAAGGCGGCGGCGGAGCTGACAAGCGGCAAGATCAGCGCCGATGAATTCGAACGCGTGCGCGCTCCGGCGCTGGAATCCTATCGCCGGGCGGCGCAGACCAACGCCTATTGGCAGGGCCTGCTGGTCGGCGGCTGGGACGAAGTGGCCAAGTTCAACCGGGCGCGCAATCTGCCCAAGGCGCTGGAAGATGCCAGCGCCGATGACGTGATCGCGGCGGCCAAGCGCTATCTGGCGCCGGAACGGATGATGCGGATCTCGGCGGAGTCATGACCGACGTCGCAACCAGGCGCGCCAATTTCCGCGCACTTCACAAGCAAGGCTGTTTTGTGCTGCCCAATCCCTGGGACGCGGGCAGCGCCCGGCTGCTGCAGCATCTGGGATTTTCGGCCATTGCCTCGACCAGTTCCGGTTTTGCCTGGACCACCGGACGCCCCGACAATGCGGTGTCGCTTGAGGATGCGCTGGCGCATCTGACCGGGCTTTGCGCCGCCACCGACCTGCCGGTGAATGCCGATTTCGAATCCGGTTTTGCCGATGCGCCGGACGCTGTCGCTGGCAATGTCCGGCTGGCAATGGCGACGGGCGTGGCCGGACTTTCCATCGAGGATAGAAGGCTGGACGGAGCCGGACTTTATGATTTGCCCCTGGCGGTGGAGCGTATCCGTGCCGCCCGCACCGCCATCGCGGACGAGAATGTGATTTTGGTGGCGCGTACCGAAGGCTTGCTGAGCGATGCTTCGCAGCTGAACGCCGCCATCGACCGGCTGGTGGCCTTTGCCGATGCCGGCGCCGATTGTCTTTATGCCCCCGGGGTGCAGAAAGGCGAGGACATCGCGGCGATGGTCAAAGCGGTGGCGCCCAAGCCGGTCAATGTCCTGATGTTCGGGCCGGGCCTTGCCCTGGCCGAGCTGGCCGATTTGGGGGTGCGGCGCGTCAGCATCGGCGGTGCGCTGGCGCGGGTGGCCTGGGGCGCGATGCTGAAAGTGGCGGAAGAGATCAAGCGCGGCTCGTTTGACGGCTTGAGCGCCGCCGCTTCGGGCAAGATTCTCAACGGCATTTTCGGGGAATTTGACTCACGCCGCTAGGAAAGGCCGGGGAGAAATCAAGACCCGTATTTCCAATTTAGCCCTTGTAGTTCGTGGAACTTACCCCACATTGCAGCGCGGGTATTTTACCCCCGGGAGCGTTTGCGCGAGCAAGAGCGACCATTCTTTAAGTTATGAGGGAGCTTCCATGTCGATTTGGAAACAATTGCCCAAGCTGGCCGCCGCGTTCGGCCTTGCGCTGGTGCTGGCCGGCTGCGGCGTCAACACCATTCCCACCAAGGATCAGGCGGTGAAAGCGCGCTGGGCCGATGTGCAGGCCGCCTATCAGCGCCGCGCCGACCTGATTCCCAACCTGGCCAACACGGTGGCGGCTTATGCCAAGCAGGAGCAGACCGTCCTGACGCAAGTCACCCAGGCGCGCGCTTCCGCCACCCAGGTGAAGATCGACGCTTCCACCATCACCGATCCGGCCAAATTCGCCGAATTCCAGCAGGCGCAGGACAGGCTGTCCGGCGTGCTGGGCCGCCTGATGGCGATCAGCGAGAATTACCCGGACCTCAAATCCAACACCAACTTCCTGGCGCTGCAGTCGCAGTTGGAAGGCACCGAGAACCGCATCGAAATCTCGCGCCGCGATTATAACGCCGCGGTGCAGGACTATAATACCGAGCTGGTGACGGTGCCCGGTTCGCTGTGGGCGGCGACGTTCTACCGCTCCTACAAGCAGGCGACGCCGTTTGCCGCCAGTGCGGCGGCGCAATCGGCGCCTTCGGTTTTCCCTGGCGCGCAGAGTGCGGCGCCGCCGCCCGCGCCGGAAGCCGCCCCGCCGCAGCCCGCAAGGTAACAAACTGCGATGCGGTTTCTCGCCGCTACTCTAGCGTTCCTGTGCTTCATCACCCCCGCCTGGGCGGCGCCGGCTTTTCCGGCGCTCACCGGGCGGGTGGTGGATGACGCCCATATCCTGTCGCCTCAGACCCAAAGCGACCTGACCCAAAAATTGGCGGCGCTGGAAAGCAAGACCTCCCGCCAGATGGTGGTCGTCACCCTGGCCTCGCTGCAGGGTTATGAGATTTCCGATTACGGCTATCAGCTGGGCCGCGCCTGGGGCATCGGCCAGAAGGACACGAAAAACGGCCTTCTCTTTATTGTCGCGCCCAAGGAGCGCCGCACCCGCATCGAGGTGGGCTATGGGCTGGAACCCATCGTCACCGACGCTTTCTCCTCGGTGGTGATCCAGACCCAAGTTCTGCCCCGTTTCCGCAATGGCGATTTCAACGGCGGGGTGGAGGCGGGCGCCAATGCGCTGATCGAGCAATTGTCGCTGGAGACCTCGGAGGCCGAGCGCCGTGCCGCGGCCGCGGCGCAGCGGCTCAGCCCGCGCGCACCAGACGATGGCGGGAGCCTGATCGGCTTTTTGATTGTGCTGTTCATTTTCATCGCCTTTGCACGGGTGTTCGGTTTCTGGAGCCTGCTGCCCTTCTTGCTGGGCGGCGGCGGGCGGGGCAATTATCGCGGCGGCTATGGCGGCGGCGGTTGGTCCGGCGGCGGCGGCTGGTCGGGCGGTGGCGGCGGATTTGGCGGCGGTGGCGGCAGCTTCGGCGGCGGCGGATCGTCCGGAAGTTGGTAGGAACGATGCGTGAGCAAGACCGGCCAAATAAAGGGAGTTGGTGAGATGCTCAATCAGGCGGACAAGGCGCGCATCAGCGCCGCGATCACCGAGGTCGAAGCCAAAACCTCGGGCGAGATTTTCTGCGTCCTGGCCAAGGATGTGTCGCGCTACCGCGAAGTGCCTTTGATGTGGGCGGCGATGGCCGCCTTTGTGATGCCGCCGCTGCTGGTGATGGCGGGGCTGCACCGGCTGGCCTTGGCGTCGATCTTCACCAGCTGGACCGATGACAGTGCCCGGGCCATGGAAGGGCTGATCCTGCGCGCCTTGTCCACCTTCGAGCTGATACAGGCGGGCATTTTCCTGATCGTGGCCCTGATCGTGGCGCTGCCGCGCGTGCGCCGCGCGATGACGCCGGGCTTTCTGAAATCCTATCGCGTGCGCCAGTCGGCGCGGCGGCATTTTGTGGCGGTGGGGGCGCGGCTCTCCCATGCCGAGCCGCATATCCTGATTTACGCCTCGCTGTCCGACCGCCGGGTCGAACTGGTGGCGCATGACAATATCCACAAGGCGGTGGGCGAGGGGCCGTGGAACGACAGCGTCGCCGCGGTGGCGGAGGGCATGAAAGCGGGCAGGCCCGCCGACGGCTTTGTCAAAGCCATCGGCATTTGCGGCGCCGCCCTGGCCCAGCATTTCCCGCCCGACGGCGCCCCCAAGAACCGGCTGCCCAATACCTTGCTGGAAACGTAATCCGCTGTCGATAAACTCAGACAAAAAGGGCGTGGCGGATTTGCACCAGCTTGGCTAAGCTGCGCCGCAAATCCGTCAAAAACGCTTTGGGAGGGTCTTCATGTTTCGCCATTTCGCCGCCGCCTTGCTTTGCACCGTTGTCGCGACACCGGCACTGGCGCAGTCCGTCAAGAAGATGGACGCCGGTCTGGACGCCGTTATCGCGCCGGGCACCAAGATCGAGAAGGTGGCCACCGGCTTCATCTTCATCGAAGGCCCGATGTGGAAGGAGGGCAAGCTGTGGTTCTCCGATGTGCGCATGAACAAGGTGCGCACCTATGATCCCAAGACCAACAAGGTGACGGTGATCCTGAATGACTCGGGCGGCCTGAAGAACGCGCCGCCGGACAAGAATTTCGGCTCCAACGGCATGATCACCGACAAGGACGGTTCGATCCTGCTGACCCGCATGTATATCGGCGCCATCGAACGGATGGACGACAAGGGCAATACCAAGCCCTTCTTGTCCAAGTATCAGGGCAAGCGGCTGAACAGCCCCAACGACCTGGTCTTCACCAAGGACGGCACCTTGTGGTTCACCGATCCGTCCTTCGGCCTGCCCGACATGGACAAGGACGCCAAGAAGGAAATCAAGTTCAACGGCGTCTATCGCTACAAGGACGGCAAGCTGACGGCGATGGTCACCGACATGACCCAGCCCAACGGCATCGCCTTCTCGCCGGACGAAAAGACGCTTTATATCTCCAACTCGCTGCCCGAAATGTATGTGCGCGCCTATGACGTGGCGGCGGACGGCAGTCTGTCCAAGCCGCGGCGGCTGATCACCTGGCCGGGTTCGGCGCCCGATGTGCCCGACGGCATGAAGGTGGATTCGGCCGGCAATGTCTGGGCGACGGGCCCGGGCGGGCTCTCTATCATCTCGCCGCAAGGCAAGGTGCTGGGCCAGCTGATTGTGCCGGAGACCGTGGCCAATGTCGGCTTCGCCGAGGACGGCAAGACGGTTTACCTTACCGGTTCCACCAGCCTTTATCGCCTCAAGACCAAGATCGCGGGCGAGATCCCGATGTACTATAAGAAGTAGAGATAAAACGGGGCGTGGTATGAAGCCGGCGCGATGGGTTGGTGTGGGTGCGGTGCTGGGCGCGGGCGCGGCCCTGGCGGTTGCCGTCGCGCATGGCACCAACGATATGTCGGCTTACGGACAGCTGCGGCTCTTCAGTGACGCGATGTCCAAGGTGCGCGCCAACTATGTCGATCCGGTGCAGGACGAAGACCTGGTCAAGTCCGCCGTGCAGGGCATGGTGTCCAAACTGGATCCCCATTCCGGCTATATGGACGCCAAATCCTTTGGCGGGGAATTCCAGACCCGCACCCAGGGGCGCTTCGGCGGCGTCGGCATCCAGGTGGCTCCCGATGACGGCGCCATCAAGGTGATCTCGCCGATGGACGGCATGCCGGCGGCGGCGGCGGGCATCAAGCCGGGAGACAAGATCACCGCCATCAACGGCACGGTGGTGGGCCAGGATTTCAGCGCCTCGATCGACCGGATGCGCGGTCCTGTCGGCACCAAGGTCACCTTGACGGTGCAGCGCGAGGGCGAGAAGCCCTTCGACGTGACGGTCGTGCGCGCCGATGTACCGATCGACGCCACCACGTCGCGCCGCGAAGGCGATGTGGCGTATATCCGCATGCCGGGCTTCAACGAAAAGACCGCCGAAGGCCTGGAGAAGGCGGTGCGCGATCTCAGGAAACAGATCGGGACCGGTCTCAAGGGCTATATCCTGGACCTGCGCAACAATCCCGGCGGTTTGCTGGACCAGGCGATCCAGGTTTCTGACGATTTTTTGGTCTCCGGAGAGATCGTCTCAACCCGCGGCCGCCAGGCCGACGATACCCAGCGCTATGACGCCAAGTCGGGCGACATCACCGGCGGCAAGCCGATCATTGTCTTGATCAACGCCGGAAGCGCTTCGGCGTCCGAAATCGTGGCGGGCGCCCTGCAGGATCACAAGCGCGCCACCATTCTGGGCATGACCAGTTTCGGCAAGGGTTCGGTGCAGACCATCCTGCCGCTGGGCGAGAAGCGGGGCGCCCTGCGCCTGACCACGGCGCGCTATTACACGCCATCGGGTCATTCCATCCAGGCGCAAGGCATTGTTCCGGACATCCAGGTGGCGCAGGGCAATGAGACCGAGATGCCCAAGATATTGCGCAGATCCGAAGCCGATCTTGAGGGCCATCTGGCGGGCGAGCCGGTCGTCTGGAAGCCGGCGCGGCGGGGGGAGAATTCATCGATACTCGCCAGTCGCCGCTTGGCGAGATCGGGCAGCTCAAGATCGTCGAGGAAGAAGTCGAGAAATTCCTCGCGCGAAAGAACGAAGCGGAACGTGTCCTCGCCCTCGCCGTCGCCGCTGCCGCCGCTTCCCCCGCCACCCCCTTCCGGACGCGGAAT
>CBHTTW010000030.1:0-15651 GCA_966096025.1 uncultured Alphaproteobacteria bacterium
CCTTGTGGATGTCGGTCGGGATGCCGCGGCCATTGTCGCGCACGGTGCAGGAGCCGTCGGGGTTCAGCACCACATCGATGCGGTTGGCATGACCGGCCAGGGCTTCGTCCACCGCATTGTCGACGACTTCATAGACCATGTGATGCAGGCCCGAGCCGTCATCGGTATCGCCGATATACATGCCGGGGCGCTTGCGCACCGCATCCAGGCCCTTCAGCACCTTGATGCTGTCGGCGTCATAAGCGTTCATATTGGGTTCTGACATTCAGCTCACCATGATCAAACGGACCGCGGCTGGGCGTGAAACACCCCGTCGCGCACTTCAAAAATTTCGCAATTGGCGCCATCGAACAGCGACAGGTCGGTGCCGGTCATCCAGGCCTGGGCGGACAGGCTGTGGATTTCCTCGAACAGAGCGGCGCGGCGGACGCTGTCCAGATGGGCGGCGATTTCGTCCAGCAGCAGGATGGGAGCAAGTCCCTCGCGCGCCCGCGATAGCTCGCGCGCGTCCGCCAGCATGATGGAAATCAGCAGCGCCTTTTGCTCGCCGGTCGAGCAGTCATGGGCGTCGGTGCGCTTTTTGGTGTGGCGGACATGAAGATCGGTGGTATGCGGACCCGTCAGGGTCCGTCCCGCTTCGGCATCGCGCATACGCGATGCGGCAAAAGCGGTGCGCAGCGTCCCGGCGCTGGAAAGATGCAGTTCGTCGCTCAAGGTCAGCGAGGCGGCGGGGAATGCGCCGCCCTCGCGTTCCGCCAGGGCGGCGGAAAGCTTTTCCACCGTGGCGGCGCGGGCCTGGGCGATGGCGATGCCGGCCTCGGCCATCTCATTTTCCAATCCGTCCAGCCAGGAGGGATCGCGCGGACCGTATTTGAGCAGCCGGGCGCGCTCGCGCATCGCGGTCTCGTAACGGGTGGCGGCGCGGGCATGACCGGCATCGAAACCCAGCACCAGCCGGTCCAGGAAACGGCGGCGGCCGCCGGCGCTTTCAATGAACAGCCGGTCCATGGCGGGGGTCAGCCAGATCAGCTGCACGATATCGCCCAGATCGGCGGAGCTTTGCGCCGCCGCGCCGTTGAGGCGCACCTGGCGGGAAGCCGAAGCCTCGGTCAGGCCGGTGCCGATGTCATATTCGGTTTGCCCGCGCGTGACGGTGGCGGCCACCGCCCACAAGGTTTCCCGCGAGGCGACGGGGCTTTTACGCGTATGTTCCGCCAGCTTGGCGCCGCGCAGGCCCCGCCCCGGCGACAGCAGCGAGATCGCGTCCAGCACATTGGTCTTGCCCGCGCCATTGGGGCCCGCCAGCACCACCGAAGCGCCGCTGACGGCAATTTCGCCAAAGCCATAGGAGCGGAAATTGGTCAACTTCAGACGCGTCACCGCCAGGCGGGAACGCTCCGCCCTATCGGCATGCATGTCCAACGCAACGGTCAAATCAGACCCTTAAAGGCATGAGGACGTACAGCGTGCGCGGGTCCTCCGCATCTTCAATGATCGCCGGGGAACCGGCATCCGACAGCAGGAAGCGCACTTCCTTGCCTTCGATCTGGCTGGTGATGTCCAGCAAATAGCGGGCGTTGAATCCGATCTCCAGCGCGCCCGCGCTGTAGGTGGCGCCCACATCCTCGGTGGCGGTGCCGCTTTCGGGATTGACCACCGACAAGGTCACTTTGTCCTTGGACAGGTTGAGCTTCACCGCGCGGGTCTTGTCGGCGCTGATGGTGGAGACGCGGTCCACGCTTTGCGCGAATTCCTTGGCTTCCAGCGCCAGGCTCTTGTCATTGCCCGAAGGAATGACGCGCTCATAGGGCGGGAAATTGCCGTCGATCAGCTTGGAGGTCAGTTCCACGCCATTGAAGCCGAACTGAATCTTGGTGTCGGACAGCGACACATCGATTGCGCCGTCGGCATCGTCCAGCAGCTTCATCAATTCGCCCACCGTCTTGCGCGGGATGATCACGCCGGGCATGTCGCCGGCGCCATCGGGCAGCTCCAGTTCATAGCGCGCCAACCGGTGGCCGTCGGTGGCCACGGCGCGCAACACCTTGGGCTTTGAGTCCTTGGCGGCATGGACATAGATGCCGTTCAGGTAATAGCGGGTCTCTTCGGTCGAAATGGCGAAGCGAGTCTTGGCGATGATGCGCTTGAGATCGTCGGCCGCCAGGCGGAATTTGTGGGGCAGGGCGCCCGCCGCCATCTGGGGGAAATCCTCGCGCGGCAGGCAGGACAGTTCGAAGCGCGAGGTGCCGGCCGAAACCGCCAGCCTTCCGCCCTCGCTGGAGAGCAGCTCGGCCTGGACCTGAGCCCCTTCCGGCAGCTTGCGGACGATGTCGTAGAGCATATGGGCCGGGGCGGTGGCCGAGCCGTTGCGCAGCACATCGGCGGGCAGGGCCTCGACAATCTCGATATCCAGGTCGGTGGCGGTGAGCTTGAGTTCGCCCTTGGCCGCCTCGATCAGCACATTGGACAGGATCGGGATGGTGTTGCGGCGTTCCACCACGCTTTGCACATGGTTCAGCGCTTTGAGAAACGCGCCGCGTTCGACGTTGATTTTCATCGTTCCACCGTCCGGTTAGCTGACCCGCTTTCCGGTGCCGGAAGGCTGCCGAAAACGCCTGTTTTTCTAATATCTAGCTTGTGTTTGGGAGAGCCCTTCTGGACCCCAAGACTCAAGGCTCGAACCATAGCAGAAAAGCCCCCTTCCAGCCAAAAAAAACACGCGGAAAAGCAGAGCTTTCCGCGTGTTTTTGGTCCTGAAAAGACTGGCTTTTCCAGCCCCCCAAAAAGGGGTCAGATTTCAGGCCGTCTTTGCAGCATCTGGGAGAGAAAATCGACCTCCTGGCGGAACAGGGCGTCCTCCACGATCAGGGCCTCGATCCGGCGGCAGGCATGCAGCACGGTGGTGTGGTCGCGGCCCCCGAAACGCCGCCCGATTTCGGGCAAGGAGCGGGTGGTGAGCTTGCGGGACAGGTACATCGCCACCTGACGGGGGCGGGCGACCCGGCGGGCGCGCTGGGGTGAATGGAAGTCCTTCACGTCAAGCTTGTAGAATTCCGCCGTTTTCTTCTGGATGTCCTCGATCGAGGTCTTGGCCCCGGGTCCGGCGCGCAGCCCCACCGCTTCTTCCGCCACTTCCAGGGTGATCGGCTTCTTGGTGAGGTCGGCATAGGTGGCCAGCTTGGTGAACACGCCGATCAATTCACGCGGGGAGGCATCCTCGATATCGGCGATGCGTTCCAGCACGCTTTCGGGAATGACCACATCCGGCTTGTGGCGGGTGAATTCCGTGGCGCGGGATTTGAGGATCGCGAAACGGGTGTCGCGGTCGGGCTTGTCCAGGCCCACGCAAAGCCCGCCCGCCAGGCGCGATTTCACGTCCGCGCCCAAGCCTTCCAGCGCCTGAGGGGCGCGGTCGGCGGCGATCACCACCCGGCGGCGAAGGTCCGCGAAGGCGTTGACGGTGTAGAGAAACTCCGACGCCGTGGCGGCGGACCGGCAGATATGCTGCAGATCGTCGATGATCAGCACTTCGGCGGTGCGCAGCTCTTCCTTGAAGGCCAAAGTGTCCTTGCGATAGAGCGCGCCCAGGAAGTGGCGCATGAAATCCTCGGCCCGCAGGAACAAGGTGCGCTTGCCGCGCTTGCGGAATTCCAGCGCCGCGGCGTTCAAAAGATGGGTTTTGCCGAAGCCGAACCCGCCATGGATATAGAGCAGCGGAATATCGGCCTGCTGGCCGTCGGCAAAGCTCTTGGCCGCGCCATGGCCGAACTGGTTGGCGGCGCCGGGGATGAAGCTGTCGAAGGTCTGCTGCGGATGCAGCATCCGGTTCCACAGCCCTTCCTCACTGCCGCGGCTTTCGCTGCGCGGCGAGATGTAAGACACGCTGGCCGAGGTTTCGGCAATGCCCTGATGCTGGGCTTCGCGCGGGATCGCGCCACCGATCGTGGGCGCTGGCGTGGCGCTGATCACAATGGCCAGCGAGGCGGGGGTGAAGCCTTCCGCCAGGAAAGCCTTTTCGATGCGGGTGACATAGTGGTTGGCCACCCAGTTGCGGACGAAGGGCTTGGTGGCGCCGATCTTCAGTTCATCGGCGTCGAAGGATTCCAGATTCAGCGGCCCGATCCAGGCGTCGAACACCGGATCGCCCAATTCGCGGCGCATGCGCTCCCGCACTGCCGCCCAAGCCGCACGCCAGTCTGGCATTGATTTTCCCACTTGCACCATTTCGAAACCCATCCCGCTTTTGGTTCTTTGGCCTTTACGGCCGCCCGTCGGTTTTGCCGCCCGGGGTACTTCCCCCTCAGTCCGTTTTTTTGCTCAGCCCTGTCTCCAGGGCAGATCCGCATGCTTCCAGCCATTGCGATTGCCGCGATGGCCGTCCTCGTCCATGTCGCCTTCAAAGCCGTCCGAGATATTGATCGCCTGGGAAAAGCCCGCCTGCGTCAGCGCAATGGCGGCGGCGCGGCTGCGCGCGCCCGAGCGGCACATCACCAGCACCGGCGCGTCCTTGTCGGCCAAAGCCTGGCTGGCTTCCGCCACAAAGCCGGGATTGCGCGCGCCGGTGGGAAATCCCTGCCATTCCACGCAGCACACCTGGCGGCCCAGCGAGGCCAGATCGGGCACGCCGACAAAGTTCCATTCCGCCATGGTGCGGACGTCCAAAAGCTGGGCCTTGGGGTCCGCCTTAAGCTGCGCCCAAGCCTCGGCCGCGCTGACTTCGCCGGCATAATCGAGAGAAGAGGGAGGGGCCATGGCTGTGCCTTAGAGACAATTGAAGGTTTGCCGGGCTCTTCGCCCAGCAAAGCGACGTCAAATTTGAAGATTTCAGGGACTTATAGGCTTTCGGATGTGCCCAAAAGCCGATCGGTACTTGCTGAATACTTTGTATTTATTTGATCTATTCTTCAGCATGCCCGGTGCTCGCCCCATCCGTTGGTTAAGATACGTCCAAGCCGAGCGCCACCACAAGGGAATAAATTGCGAACAACGCTTCTGATTCGAAAAATTTTTCGCTTTTGTGAAAGCGCCTAAATGGTTGTGACGTATACGGAAAATGCCCGTTTTTGATCAAGCTTTTTTGAATCAGTCACTTAGCGGAGAATTGCTCCGTGTTGCGGCCGCGAAATATGGCTTTCTTGCGAAGATCAGCACACGGACAAATAAAAAGGCCCGGATTTTTGCTCCGGGCCTCAATCTGGACTTGAAATCTCAAGGATTCCGGTTTTTCCGCTATTTTGACAGTTTTGCGACCCGCTTGGTCAGGCGCGAGACTTTGCGCGAGCCGGTGTTCTTGTGCAGCACGCCCTTGGAGACGCCGCGCATGATTTCCGGCTCCGCGGCCTTCAAGGCGGCCAGGGCGGCCTTCTTGTCGCCCGAGGCAATGGCTTCCTCGACCTTGCGGATAAAGCCGCGCACCCGGGTTTTGCGGGCCGTATTGATGGCCGTGCGCTTGGCGGTGGTACGGACGCGCTTCTTGGCAGAGGCGATATTGGGCATAGGCAGTCCTTCGGCGGAAAAGAGGGGCGCGTATAGCCTCGGATGGCCCCCCCGTCAACAAAGAAGCCAACAGATACCTGGCTATTGGTCCTTGAAACCGGGCTTACGCTTCTCGGCAAAGGCCGCCATGCCCTCTTTCTGGTCGGCGGTGGCGAACATGGCGTGGAACAGGCGGCGCTCGAAATGCAGCCCTTCGGACAGGCTGGTTTCCTGGGCCCGGTTGACCGCCTCCTTAACCATCTGGGCGGCGGGCGAAGACTGGGCGGCGATCTTTTGGGCCGCCTTGAGGGCTTCGGCCATCAGCAGGTCGGCGGGTACCACCCGGGCCGCCAGCCCGCTGGCTTCGGCCTCGGCGGCATCCATGATGCGCCCGGTCAGGCAGAGATCCATCGCCTTGGACTTGCCGACGATGCGGGTGAGGCGCTGGCTGCCGCCCAGGCCCGGCATGATGCCAAGCGTGATTTCCGGCTGGCCGAACTTGGCGGTGTCGGCGGCGATGACAAAGTCGCAGGCCAAAGCCAGTTCGCAGCCGCCGCCCAAAGCATGGCCTGCCACCGCCGCGATGATGGGCTTTTTGATGCGGGCAATGCGGTCGAACTGATCGCCGAACAGATTTTCCCGGTACATGTCGGAATAGCTTTTGGGCTGCATTTCCTTGATGTCGGCGCCGGCGGCGAAGGCGCGTTCGGAGCCGGTGACGATCATGCAGCGCACCTCATGGCCGCGGTCCCAGGCTTCCAGCGCATCCGCCAGCTCGTTGAGCAGGGCGGTGTTGAGGGCGTTGAGCGCATCGGGGCGATTGAGGATTGCAATCCCGACCGAGCCGTTCACTTCCGTCTTGATGTTCATGAGAGTCTCACGTCTGGCATTTGGGACAATAAAAGGTGGAGCGGCCCGCCTGGACGATGCGTTTGACGGAGCCCTTGCAACCCAGCTTACAAGGCTTGCCCTCGCGGCCATAGACCAGGAAATGATGCTGGAAATTGCCGGGATCGCCGGTGGCCTGGGCATGATCGCGCAAGGTTGAGCCACCCGCGGCGATGGCGTCCTTGAGCACTTTCTTGATGGCGGTCACCAGCGGCGGCAAACGTTCTTGTTTGATCGAACCCGCCAGCCGCTTGGGCGAAATTTTGGCGCGCAGCAGGGCTTCGCAGACATAGATGTTGCCCAGCCCCGCGATCAACCGCTGATCCAGCAAGGCCGATTTGATCGGTGTTTTCTTGCCCTCCAGCGCCTTGGCGAGATAGGCGGTGTTAAAACCGGCCGATAACGGTTCGATGCCCATGCCCTTGAAGAGCTTGTCATCTTCCAGCCTGCTGGTGTCCACCAGAGTCATCAGTCCGAAGCGGCGGTGATCGTTGAAGATGATGCGCGCCGGCGCGTCGGTTTCGAACACCACATGATCATGCTTGCCGTTGCCGGCGCCTTGGGGCGCCTTGTCATAGACATAGCTGCCGATGCGGCGCTGCTGGCCCTCTGCATAGACGCTCATGCGGCCGGACATGCCCAGATGGATCACCAGGCTTTCGCCGCTGTCGAGATCGGCCAGGATATATTTGGCCCGCCGCCGCAGCGCCGTCACCTTGCGGCCCTTGATGCGGGCGGCAAAATCCTTCGGGAAAGGCACACGCAAATCGCCGCGCCGCGTCACCACATCGGTCAGGACATGCCCCTCCAGAACGGGCTGAAGACCCAGGCGCACGGTTTCGACTTCGGGAAGTTCGGGCATGGGTTCTTATAAATAGTCGCGGGCCGCCCTTGTAGCCTATGGGCCGCCGGGCAGCTATGTTTCAAGCATGACGGAAAAGACCGCCAGTTTCGGGTTTCGCGAAGTACCGGAAGAGGACAAGGAAGGCCTGGTCAAACAGGTCTTTTCCTCGGTGGCGGCGCGTTACGACCTGATGAACGACCTGATGAGCGCCGGTGTGCATCGCATCTGGAAGGACGCGATGGTGGAGTGGCTCAATCCTCAGCCGGGCTGGAAAAGCCTGGATGTGGCGGGCGGTACCGGCGACATCGCTTTCCGCATTGTGGAAATGGCGAGAAATCGCGGCGCAGACGCCGCCGTTACGGTCTGCGACATCAATGCCCAGATGCTGGGCGAGGGCGTGCGCCGGGCGGAAGAAAAAGGGGAAAATGCCATCGAATGGGTCTGCGGCAACGCCGAAGCCCTGCCGTTTCCCGATGCGACGTTCGACGCCTATACCATCGCTTTCGGCATCCGCAACGTCACCCATATCGATCAGGCTTTGCGCGAGGCGCGGCGCGTGCTCAAGCCCGGCGGCCGGTTTCTCTGCCTGGAATTTTCCAAGGTGGAGGTGCCGGGACTCGACACTCTATACGATGCCTATTCCTTCAAGCTGCTGCCCAAGATCGGCGAGTGGGTGGCCAAGGACGAAGAATCCTATCGTTATCTCGCCGAAAGCATCCGCCGTTTCCCGCCCCAGGCCAAATTCGCCCAGATGATCGGCGAAGCGGGGCTGGAACAGGTGAAGGTGCGAAATCTTTCCGGCGGCATCGCCGCCATGCATTCGGCCTGGCGCCTATAGATGGGTGGCGTTTCCAGTTCCTTGCGTCTCTTACATGCCGGCTGGCTGCTCGCCGGACCGGTGCATGCCTTGCGGACCAAAAAGCCGGATGCCGGTGCGCAGCTCAGCCGGGCGCTGGAGCGGCTTGGCCCGGCCTATATCAAGCTGGGTCAGATGCTGGCGACCAGGCCCGATATTGTCGGCGCGGAAATTGCGGAGGCGCTGGAACATCTGCAAGACCGCCTGCCGCCATTCTCCGAAATGGAAGCGCGCGCCGAAATCACCCGCGCTTTCGGCAAGCCGGTGGAAGCGCTTTTTTCCAGCTTCGGCGGCGCGCTGGCGGCGGCCTCCATCGCCCAGGTGCACCGCGCCCAAACCAGCGACACGCCGCCGGTGCGGGTCGCGGTCAAGATTTTGCGCCCCAAGGTGCGCGAAAAATTCGCCCGCGACTTGGAAGCCCTGGCTTTCTTTGCCCGCCTTGCCGAGCGCTTTTCCGCCGAGGCCCGGCGGCTGCGCCTTACGGCCGTGGCGGCGACCCTGGCGGAGTCGGTGGCGCTGGAACTGGATTTGCGGATGGAAGCCGCCGCCGCCAGCGAACTTTATGAGCGCACCCGCACCGAAGCGGAATTCCGCGTGCCCCATATCGACTGGACCCGCACCAGCGCCAGTGTGCTGACCAGCGAATGGATCGACGGCGTGTCGGTGCGCGATACCGCCGCCATCGCCGCGGCGGGCCGCGATCCCAAGCAGGTGGCGGTGCTGGTAATGCGCAGTTTCCTCACCCAGGCGCTGCGCGACGGTTTCTTTCACGCCGACATGCACCCGGGAAACCTGTTCATTGATGCGCAGGGGCGGCTGGCGGCGGTGGATTTCGGCATCATGGGACGGCTGGATGCCGATATGCGCCGCTTCATGGCGGGCACCTTGGCCGGTTTTCTGCAGCGCGATTATCGCAAGGTTGCGGAGCTGCATTACGAATTCTCCTTCGTGCCGGCGCATCATCCGATCGAGACTTTCGCCCAGGCATTGCGCGCCATCGGCGAGCCGATTTTCGGCCGCAGCGCCCGCGACGTTTCCATCGCGCGCCTGCTGGGGCAATTGTTCGAGACCACCCGCCGGTTCGACATGCAGGCGCAGCCGCAACTGGTGCTGCTGCAAAAAACCATGGTGGTGGTGGAAGGGGTCTGCCGCGGCTTGGATCCGGATTTCGACATCTGGCAGGCGGCGCGGCCGGTGGCGGAAAAATGGGTGAGCGGCAATATCGGTCCCGAAGCGGCCTTCAATCGCGCCACCGAAACCCTCGGCGCGCTGGGCAAGCTGGCCCAGGACCTGCCGCAACTGGTCAAGAATGCCGAAGAGCTTTCGCAGATGGTGGCGGAAGGCGGGGTGCGGCTGCATCCCGATACCGCCAATCAGATTGCGGCCGAGCAGGAACGGCGCTCTCGTCCGACACGGGTCGCGCTGATCGCCGTGCTAGGCGTGATTGCCCTGGCTCTGATCCTGGTGCTGCAGCACTTTGTTTGAGAGCAGCGCGAAACGGAAGGTGAGCGTTATGGCCGCCACCAAAAGACCGAAGGCCAGCCCCAGCCAGACGCCGAAGCCCTGCATCTTGAACCAGTAAGCCAAGACCAGACCCACCGGCGCACCAGCCAGCCAGTAAGAGGCGCCGGCCAGCCACATCGGGCCCTGGGTATCCTTGATGCCGCGCAGGCTCATGGAAGCGGCGACCTGAATGCCGTCCACCAGCTGGAAAGCGGCGGCAATGTGCAGAAAGCTCACCGCCAGCAGCAGCACATCGGCATTGGATTGATTGTCCGGCAGCCATAGCGAGGCGATCTCCCGGGGCCAAAGCAGCAACACCACCGCCATGGCGCTCATGAAGACCGCGGCCATGGCGATGGCGGTGAAGCCCGCCCGCCGCGCCGCGCCCGGATCGCCCGCGCCCGCGGCAAGCCCGACACGCACCGTCGCCGCCAAACCAATGCCCAGGGGGATCATGAATGTGAGGGAAGGAATGGTGATGGCGATCTGATGCGCCGCCAGCGCCGCCAATCCGAAAGTGCCCATCACCAAGGCGGCGCCGTTGAACAGCGCCACTTCGAATACCATGGTGATGCCGATGGGAAGCCCCAAACGGAACAGTTCGGCAAAGCTTTTCCAGTGCGGATGCGCGAAGCGGTGCAGGATGTGGTAGCGCTTCAAGGCCGGCAGGCCCAGGCAGACCGCCAGCATCGCGGCAAAGCTGAAAATGTTGGAGCTGGCGCTGGCGAGACCGGCGCCGAACAGGCCAAGCTCGGGAAATCCGAAATGGCCGAAGATCAGCGCATAGTCGAAAGCGGCATTCCACAGGATGGCAATCGCCATCACCACCAGCGGCGCGGTGGGGCGCGATAGAGCGGTGGAAAAGCTGCGCAGCACCTGGAAGGCCAGCGCGAAGGGCAAGCCCCACAAGATGCCGGTGATGAATTGCGCCGCGCCCGCCGCCAGATCCGGCTCTTGCCCCAGGGCCAGGAGAATGGGGCGGGTGAACAACAGCAGCGCCAGCAAGGGCAGCGACACGATCGCCACCGACCACAGCCCCATGCGCACCGCGATGCGGACTTCGCGTTGATCGCACGGCTTGGCGCGCGCGCTGTGGCGGCCCTGGACATGGGCGATCACCGGCGACACGGCAAAGGGCATGCCGCTGCCAAGCAACCAGACCAGGAAATAGACGGTGTTGCCCAAGGCGCCCGCCGCCAGGGCTTCCTTGCTGTAATGGCCCAGCATCACCGTGTCGGTGGCCAGGATGGTCATTTGCGCCAGCTGGGTGGCGGCCAGCGGCACCGCCAGGCGCAAAAGTTCGCGCCCTTCCAGCCACCAGCCATGGTTGCGGGAGGATGGGATCAAGGGGCCGGGGTTTGAAACTTGGTCCGTCATGGCGCGGGGTGCTTAGCACGGGAGCGCGACGAACGCGCCTGCGCGGGTTATAAAAAGCCATGCAGCCCTGGAACATCGCCCATCGCGGCGGCGCGGCCCTGAGCCCGGAAAACACGCTGACCGCGGTCCGACGCGCCCAGATGTTGGGCGCCGATGGCGCGGAAATCGATGTGCAACAGTCCGCCGACGGGCAGGTGGTGGTGTATCACGACTATCGCCTCAACCCCGGCTATACGCGCCTGCGCGACGGGGATTGGCTGGATGGTGTCACGCCCAGGATCAAGGACCTGACCCTGGAACAGCTGCAACGCTACAATATTGGATTGCCCAAACCGGGTAGCGATTATGCGCGGGCCCATCCGCTGCTGCGCGATGCCGATGATGAGACCATTCCGACCCTGGAGGCATTGGTCGGGATTGCCAAGATCGTTCCCGGCTTCCGTCTGCTGATAGAACTGAAATGCGGTGTCAGTGAAGACAGCGCCGATCCCCTTCTTTTGTCCGGCGCGGCCTATGATGTCGTTGCCGCAGCCGGCTTTCTGCCGCGCGCCATCTTTGTCGGTTTCGATTGGCGCGCGCTTGTGCCGCTGGTGGCGCGCGGCGCCGCCTGCTGGTTCACCACTGACAGATTGCAAGGCGATGTGCGGCCGGTGATTGACAGTATCGCGCAATGCGGCGCGGAAGGCTGGTTTGCCAATTTCCCGGATGCCATACCGGAGAATGTCGCATATGCGCGCTCCCGTGGCTTGAAAGTCGGCGCCTGGACGGTCAACGATCCCGCCGATATGAAGAGGCTTCAAACATTGGACATAATTTGCACCGATCGCCCGGATATTTTGGCGGCCCTTCAGGGAGGGAAAACGTGATTCGCATCGGCCTCGCGCTGTTATTGTTTTTGAGCCTTCCCGCGCTCGCCGCCCAGAGGGTTCCCAATCCCATCCCCATCCATGACGCCCAAGGCGTTGCGATCGATGCCATCCATGTCCCGCCGCGCAGCCCTGTCAGCTTTTCCAAATGGCTCAAAGGCCCCACGTCCAATCCGGTGGCGCAATTCGAAGGATCACGCTTTTTGCTGACCGGGACCTATTATTATGGCGACCGCGAGGGCAACAAGAGTTCCGATTTTTCCGGCAGCGCTTATATTATTCCGGACGGCAAGGCCCAATTGCCGCAATTGACCAAGCGCACCGGTTCGCGCGTCATCGTGCTCGACAATCCGGACTATTTTGCCGACTCCGTGATCCCGGCCAGTGTGCTCAGAAACGTGCGCCGCAAGGGCGGCGGTTATGCCAGCGGACGGGTCGCCATCCGGGTGGATGGATTCACCGTCGGCATCGCCTGCGACACCCCGTCATACGGCACGCATTTCCAGTCGGCGCTTATGCCCTCCGGCGCGACCGTTGCAAGCACGCGGCCACCTATCGGCGGCTGTTAGAGGCCCTCGAATAACGCTGTCGACAAATAGCGTTCCGCGAAAGAGGGGATGATGGCGACAATGGTCTTGCCTTCATTTTCCTTGCGCGCGCCCACTTCCAGCGCCGCGGCAATGGCCGCGCCCGAGGAAATGCCCACCGGAATGCCTTCCTCGCGCGCGGCGCGGCGGGCGGTTTCCAGGGCGGTTTCATTGGAGATGGTGATCACTTCGTCGATCACCTTGCGGTCCAGTATGACGGGCACGAAACCCGCGCCGATGCCTTGAATCTTGTGCGGGCCGGGCGCGCCGCCGGACAGGACGGGCGAATCCTCCGGTTCCAGCGCGATCATCTTGACCGAGGGCTTTTTGGCCTTCAGCACCTGGCCCACGCCGGTGATGGTGCCGCCGGTGCCCACGCCGGAGATCACGATGTCCACCTTGCCGTTGGTGTCGTTCCAGATTTCCTCGGCCGTGGTGGTGCGGTGGATTTCCGGATTGGCGGGATTTTCGAATTGCTGCGGGATCACGGCGCCGGGATTTTCCGCCACCAGTTCATGGGCGCGGGCGATGGCGCCCTTCATGCCCTTGGCGGCTTCGGTCAATTCGATCTGCGCCCCCAGCAGCATCAGCATCTTGCGCCGCTCCAGCGACATGGATTCCGGCATCACCAGGATCAGCCTGTAACCCTTGGCGGCGGCGACAAAGGCCAGCGCGATACCCGTGTTACCCGAGGTCGGCTCGATCAGCACAGTCTTGCCGGGCGAGATGATGCCCTGTTTCTCCAGCGCCTCGATCATATTGACGCCGATACGGTCCTTGACCGAGGAGATCGGATTGAAGAATTCCAGCTTGAGCAGGATGTCGGCCTTGGCGCCGGCCATGCCCGGCATGCGGCCCAGCCGCACCAGCGGCGTGTCGCCGATGGTCTGGGTGATGGAGTCGTAGACGCGTCCGCGTCCGGGCTTGCCCTGTTCCATATCGTTCTCCGCTAAATGGTGAAATCGGCGCTATTCTCCGCCCCGGCTTCGACACCGGCATGACGGGCGCGCTGACAAAGGTCCTCGATCGACACCGAATCCAGCCGCGCCATCAACTCGTCCTGCAGGGTAACGACAAAGGGCGCGACAATGCGCTGGCCCAGGTCGGAGCGGGGGGTGAGCTTTTCCTCGTCATCCTCGATCGATTCCGCCACCCGCACCACATCGCCCACCGAAATCCGCCGCCGCTCCCGCGCCAGGCGGTAGCCGCCGCGCGGACCGCGCACGCCCTTGAGAATGCCGGCCCGCACCAATTGCTGCATCACCTGTTCCAGATAGCGTTGCGGCACGCCCTGGCGGGCGGTGATCTCCTTGGCCTGCACCGGCTCGGGCCGGGCATTGAAAGCGATGTCGATCACCGCCTCCAGGGCCAAGAGGGTCTTGCGCGACAGTTTCAGCATCAGGCTTTGACTTTCATGCCCGTGGAGCCGAAGCCGCCCGCGCCGCGTTCGCTGTCGCTGAGGCTCTCCACTTCCACCAGCTCGGCCTGCTCATGGCGGGCGATCACCATCTGGGCGATCTTCATGCCGCGGGTGATCTTGAACACGGTGTCGCTGTGATTGATCAGGATGGCCTTGATCTCGCCGCGATAATCGCTGTCGATGGTGCCGGGGGAATTCAGACAGGTGATGCCGTGATTGAGCGCCAGGCCCGAGCGCGGCCGCACCTGGGCTTCGGCGCCCAGCGGCAATTCGATGGCGATGCCGGTGGCGACCGCCATGCGGGCGCCGGGCTTGAGTTCAATCTCCCCGTCGATTGCCGCCAACAGATCCAGCCCCGCCGAGCCCGGCGTGGCGTAATGGGGCAGGGGCAGGTCTTGCCCATTGGACAGTTTCTTGATGGCGACTTTCATGCTGCCCCTTTGAGATTTTTCGCGATGCGGGCCGCCAGCCGCGTCCCCACCTCTGTTTTTGTCAATTCGGGCCAATCTTCCGTACCGTCCTCGCTGATCAGATGGATGCGGTTCTTGTCACCGCCCATGACATCGCCGGAGACATCGTTGGCGATGATCCAGTCCGCGCCCTTGCGGCGGCGCTTGGCGATGGCGTTTTCCACCACATCGTCGGTTTCGGCGGCAAAGCCGATCACCAGCCGCGGGCGCTGGGCGTGTTGCGCCATGCTGGCCAATATGTCGGGATTTTCCACCAGCTTGATCAGCGGCACCACGCGGTCGGTGGATTTCTTGATCTTGCTGTTGGCGGCGATATCGGGACGCCAGTCCGCCACTGCCGCCGCCATCACCAGAACATCGGCGGGCAAGGCGGCTTCGCAAGCCGCCAGCATTTCACGCGCGGTGGTGACCCGTTGCAGCTTGACGCCTTGCGGCGCCGTCAGGCCGACGGGACCGGAGATCAATGTGGTCTGGGCGCCGGCGCGCGCCAGGGCTTCGGCAATGGCATAGCCCTGTTTGCCGCTGGAATGGTTGGCCAGGAACCGCACCGGGTCCACCGGTTCGCGGGTGGGGCCGGCGGTCACCAATGCTTTGACACCAGCCAATGGTCCTTCTACCGCCAATGCCCGTTCGATCGCCGCCACGATCTCCAACGGCTCGGCCATGCGGCCGGGGCCGAATTCCCCGCAGGCCATTTCGCCGTCATTGGGACCGGCAAACAACACACCGTCTTTTTCCAGAATTGCGCGGTTGCGTTTGACCGGCGCGCTCTCCCACATCCGCACATTCATGGCCGGAGCCATCAGCACCGGCTTGTCGGTCGCCAACAAGGTGGTGGAGGCCAGGTCGTTGGCCAGACCGCTCGCCATCTTGGCCATCAGGTCGGCGGTGGCCGGCGCCACCACCACCAGATCGGCGCTGCGCGAAAGTTGGATATGGCCCATCTCCGCTTCGTCGGTGAGACTGAACAAATCGCCATAGACTTTTTCGCCGGTCAGCGCCGACAAAGAGAGCGGGGTGACGAACTCCGCACCGGCCTTGGTGAGGATGGCGCGGCTGTTGACGCCACGCTCGGCCAGGCGGCGCACCAGCTCGAGGCTCTTGTAAGCCGCGATGCCGCCGCCGACGATCAGAAGAATGCTTTTGCCGCGCACCGGAAATCCACGCTTGTTGGATGGGGTATATAGCAAATCACGCATCCCGCGCGTAGTTCATGTATAAGTAATTGATATTACAGGATAAATTTTCTCTTAAGTTCCCATTCATCGCGCCCTGCCATGATTTCGCCATGGCGATGACCACGGGCGATCTTTACCGGCTTGCGAACGACCTGGCTGCGGAACACGGCCCGGCAGCGTCCGACTA
>CBHTTW010000031.1:0-15595 GCA_966096025.1 uncultured Alphaproteobacteria bacterium
AACCAGATGCGCGAGCTGGAAGCGGCCGGCAAGGTCAAGTTCCATGTCGCCAGCGTCAAAGCCATTCACGGCGAACCCGGCAAGCTGACGGGCGTCACATTGGCCGGCCACGACAAGAGCGAATGGCATCACGAAGCCGATACGTTCCTGCCCTTCTTCGGCCTGACCATCAAGCTGGGCCCCATCGCGGAGTTCGGCATCAACCTGCACGAAAACCTGATCCCGGTGGACACCGCGCGTTTCGAAAGCCAGACGCCGGGAATCTTCGCCATCGGCGACATCAATACCTATACCGGCAAGCTGAAGCTGATATTGTCCGGTTTCCATGAAGCAGCCTTGATGGCGCAGGCCGCGTTCCACATCTGCAAGCCCAACGAGAAGCTGCGCTTCCAGTACACGACCTCGTCTTCCAACCTGCAAAAGAAATTGGGTGTCTCGTGAAGATCCACGCCATCGACCGTCAAGGCAAGGAACACACGCTGGAAGGCCGCGAGGGCTGGAGCGTGATGGAGATTCTGCGCGACGGCGGGTTGGATGTCGCGGCGGAATGCGGCGGCGCCTGCGCCTGCGCCACCTGCCACGTCTATATCAATGACGGCTGGTTCGAAAAGCTGCCCAAGCCGTCGGAAGCCGAGATCGACATGCTGGACATGGCGCTGGCGGTGGAACCCAATTCGCGCCTGTCCTGCCAGGTGATCTGCAGCGCTGCCACCGACGGCATCAAAGTCACGGTTGCGCCCGAGTAAGTTCCCTTCACTGGGAGCTCTTCACGACAATTCCGCCGCGCATTCAGACGATTACGCCTGTTCGTCGCGAGCCGCGCTAACCTTTGTTGTTTAACAAAACTTAAACACCGCGCCTTAATCTGTATCCAACGCACCCAGCGACGGGAGTGTAATGGGCGCTCATTTCCAGGCATCCGGCTTAGACCAGGCGCAGGCGCAGGACAAAGTGCCTGCCGCCAAGCTGCACATGCTGCAGCTGGAGCCGATCAAGGCCAAGCTGGGCGCCAAGTGGGAAATGCTCTCCGCGCTGGTCCACACCCTGTTCGAAAAATCGCTGCGCCGGACGCAAGGCCCGCGCGACCATTTCCTTCTGGTCGATGAAATGACCTATGTCGTGACCTTCCATGATCTGACGCTGGCGGAAGCCAGCCTGGCCTGCACCTGTGTCGCCAAGGAAGTCTGCGATCTTTTGTTCGGCGCCGATGTCGATGACATCTCCATTCGCGGCCTGGTGGGTTTGGTGCCGCCGGAAATGCTGGAGAAGTCCGCCGAGGGCGGCGCCAACCTGATGGAGTTGTTGGAGCGGGTCGGCGGCGAAATCGTCGTCACACCGCGCGACAATCCGGAGACCGCCTGGGAGAATGTGCCCAAGCCCATGCCCGCGCCGGTGATGCCCACGGGCGAATGGATTGCCCGGGCGCACTTCCTGGCCGAGGAAGTGGGCCTCAAGGTCGGCTACTTTCCCGTCTGGGACCTGGCGGCGCGCAAAAGCGCCTCGCTGTTCCTGTCGGCCTTCAACCGCTCCAACGAAACGCCCGTCGGGGTGCGCCATGCGCTCAAAGGCATCGGAGAGCCCCGCATCGCCCATTTCGAAACCAGCTTGCTGCAAGCGGCTGCCGAATATGCCCAGATGGTTCATGTCGCGCAGAAAATCTGCGCCCTTGGTGTGGGTGTCAGCTACGAGACCCTGTCGGGCTTTCATTCCCGCATCCATTATATCGGCGCGCTGAAAGCCATCCGCACCCTGGCCGATTGTCCGCTGCTGCTGCGCATCGACCAGATACCGGACGGCACGCCGGTGGGACGTCTGGCCGAAATCGTCAGCATGCTCAGCGTGCCCAATGTCCGCGTCACCCTGCAGTTCGAGTCCCTGCGCAGCCTGCCCGAAATGGATGTGCGGATGGGCGTGATCGGGATGGGCGGCGCGCTGCCGCCGCACTGCGATGTTCCCACCGCGATGGCGCTGGCGCAAAGGCTGGTGCGGCGCACCACCGGGCAGAAGGCCTTCGCCTTCCTGCATGGCCTGGAAAACGACACGCTGGCCGATGCGGCGCTGAAGTGTCATGTGCGTTTCGGTTCCGGCCATGCCATTGGCGGCGGCCGTCATTTTACCGGCAACGAATCGATCCCGGATTTTCCGCTAAAGGCTTAGTCGACGCCTTGCCGGTTGCCCGGCCCCCGGGTTAGCCTTGGTTCATTCGGCTCAAGCCGTTGAGCCGCCATCGCTGTTTGCGCTCACACATCATAACCATCGGAGGAAGATCATGTCCGCATTGCAGACGCGCCGTCATGTCATGATGTTGAGCCTGGCAGTGGGAGCGCTCGTTGCCGCTGCCCCCAGTTTTGCACAAGACGCCCCCATTCCGGCGCGCCCCTTTGTCGAGGTGCCGGTGGCGCATCCGATCCCGCACACCACAAAGCCGATCAAGATCGCGGTGATCGGGTCCGGCAATATCGGCGGCACGGTGGGCGAGCTGTTCGCCAAGAGCGGCCATCAAGTGATGTATTCCGACCGCGACGAGGCCAATGCCAAGGCCCAGGCCGCGCGCGTATCGGGTACCCGCGCCGGGACCGTGGACGAAGCCATCGCCTATGCCGATGTGCTGCTGGTCGCGATACCCTTCGGCGCCTGGCCCAGCTTTTCCAAACAATATGGCGCCAAGCTCAAAGGCAAGACCGTGATCGATCCGACCAATTCCAATCCCGCCCGTGATGGCGAGATGGCCAAGATCGTCCTGACCAAGCCCAGCACCGGCGAGTATGTCGCCGAGTTCCTGCCGGGGGTGAAGATCATCCGCGCCTTCAACACCACCAGCTATGCCAGCTTTGCCAAGGAAGCGGGACGGCCCGGCGAGAAGATGGGCATTCCGGTTGCCGCCAGCGATGCCGCCAGCCTGGCCTTGGGCACAAGGCTGGTGAACGAGGCGGGCTTTGATGCCGTGCCGGTGAGCGGCGGGCTGCACGGTTCGGCCAAGTTCGAACTGCGCGGCCCGGCTTCGGGCGTGAAAACGGCGGCGGAGCTGAAGACGGCGATGGGACTTTAAGAGGCCGCCTCTTAATCCGGGCAACCGCCGGTCACTTCAGCGTATCCGTCATCGCGTCGGCAATATCGTTCCGCTGCAGCGCCAGGCTTTTGTTGGCGCCCATCTTGTAGACGCCCTGGAGATAGGCGAGATCGTATTGGGTCAAGCCTTCCACCGCATGGTTGCAGTCCGCAGCCAATAGATTCACGATGCTGGACAATTGCTGGCAGGCATCCAGCGAGTTGAGCTGGGTCAGTGCCAGCATGGAAATATAATCGGCCAAGGGTACCATCGTCTGGTCCGCCAGCTTGGTGGTATCGACAACGATCATGACGTGGTTGAAGCCGCTATGGATACCGCCATCGATGCGGTTGCCGGTTGACCTTGTGTTATACGCATTCGACATGGTTGTTGGAGCGCCGAAGGCCCTGGAGCCGGGCATTGCCAATTGGCTTGCCATGGTGACGCCGCCGCTCTCCGGCGGCCGGCCGCTATCCACCTGGCGCCTGCCGATCAGGTCCACGGTTTCGGTCGTGTACCAGGCCTGGATGGGTCTTGTGACTTTTGCCAGTGCGTCCAGCTGGGTGCTGGATACGGCATAGCCCAGATAGACCGCCTCGTTTTTGCGGACATTGTCCAACAGCGCCTGCGGCGTGGTGGTGAAGACGATCTCGATATTGGGTGTGCAGGAGGCTTCAGTGTTGACGGGGGCCCCGACGGCAATCGCGACATACTTGATCCGTTGGGTGATGAAACTGGTGAAGTTGGGCCTCTGGCCCACGGCGACCGGACATACGCCGCGTTCCCAGCGCGCGATCTTTCCCGTGAGCATTGTCGGGGTGGCAAAGGACTTGGTGAAGTTGCCGATCACTTCGCGCGACTTGGTTCCGGTCACCGTCACATTTTCGGCAGGGGTGGGCTGGGCAAGCGTCCATGACGGCGCAAAAACAATTGCGAGGATCGCAAAGCGGAGAAACCGAAAATCAGCCATCGAACTGTTTCCGACCTGACCCCGGCAATATTACTGCGGAGGGCGGTGCGCCGCAATTGAGCGGCTTGCGTGATCCATTTCCCCGCAGTTAGGCTCTGTTTGGGCGGGGCTAAATGACAGTTTCTCATATTTACACCGTTGCCTTCCAAGGCATCGAAGCCAGGGAAGTGGACGTACAAGTCCATATCGGCGACGGCGGCAACGGGCTGTTCAATATCGTGGGCCTGGCCGACAAGGCGGTGGGCGAAAGCCGCGAGCGGGTGCGCGCCGCGCTTTCCGCGATAGGCTTGGCGCTGCCCTTCAAGCGCATCACCGTCAATCTCGCCCCCGCCGATCTGCCCAAGGAAGGCTCGCATTACGACCTGCCCATCGCGCTGGGCTTGCTGGCCGCCATGGGCATCATTCCCGCCAGCGAAATGGCGAATTATGTGGCGCTGGGAGAATTGTCGCTGGACGCGGCGGTGTCGCCGGTTGCCGGTGTGCTGAATGCGGCGCTAGCGGCCAGTGAGCAAAATCGCGGACTGATCTGTCCGGCAGGCAACGGCCCGGAAGCGGCGTTCGCCGGCGGGATCGAGATTTTGGCCACGCCATCGCTGATGGCACTGATCAATCATGTGAAGGGCGCGTCGGTCTTGACCCCGCCGGTGGCGAAACTGGCGCAAAGCGCGCGCACCGCGCCCGATCTGCGCGACGTCAAAGGGCAGGAAAGCGCCAAGCGCGCGCTGGAGATCGCCGCCGCGGGCGGACACAATCTGCTGATGATCGGCCCGCCGGGCGCGGGCAAATCCATGATGGCGCAGCGCCTGCCCGGCTTGCTGCCGCCGCTGGATGCGCGCGAGGCGCTGGAGATTTCCATGATCCAGTCGCTGGCGGGCGCGCTGGAAGGCGGCAGCATTTCGCGCGTGCGGCCCTTTCGCAATCCGCATCATTCCGCCTCCATGGCGGCATTGGTCGGCGGCGGGCTGAAAGTGAAGCCGGGCGAGGTTTCCCTGGCGCATCTTGGTGTGCTGTTCCTGGACGAGCTGCCCGAGTTCCAGCGCGGCGTGCTGGACAGCCTGCGCCAGCCGATCGAGACCGGCGAAGTGGTGGTGGCGCGCGCCAATGCCCATGTGCGCTATCCGGCGCGGTTTCAATTGGTGGCGGCGATGAATCCCTGCCGCTGCGGTTATCTCAGCGATCCGGCGCTGGGCTGCGGGCGGGCGCCCAAATGCGCCGGGGATTATCAGTCGCGGATTTCCGGGCCGCTGTTCGACCGCATCGACATGCATGTCGAGGTCGCGAGCGTTTCCGCCAGCGATCTGACCTTGCCGCCGCCGTCCGAAGGCAGCGCCGATGTCGCGGCGCGGGTGGCGGCGGCGCGCGCCGTCCAACGCGAACGGTTCGAGCAGTATCCCATCCGCACCAATGCCGAGGCCGAAGGCGAGTTGCTGGATACCATCGCCACCCCGGATGCGGCGGGCGCAAAGCTTCTCACCGAGGCGGCGGAGCGGATGAAATTGTCGGCGCGCGGCTATCACCGGGTTCTGAAAGTGGCGCGCACCATCGCCGATCTGGCAGGTTCCGGCGGCGTCTCAAAACCCCATATTGCCGAGGCCCTTTCCTATCGGCGGCTTACGCATTTGGCTTGAGGTGGGGCGACCGAAATAACGCCCCCGCTAACTCTTCCAATAGCGGTCCACGGGCGGAGCCCAAGGCGCAATTTGCCAACAGAAAAAATCAAAAATGCGGACAGAGGCTAGCAGCGTGCTAGCGGTAGGCGCTAGCACGCTGCTAGCCCAGAGACACAAGGGCAAGGACAAGAAAGAGAAGAAAAAAGAATAGAGACAGAGACAGATAGTTGTCCGATTGCATCGGACCTGTTTGACGCTTTCGCTTTCGCGCGAGGAAGAAACGCGGCTGAAAACTCCGTGTCAAGACAGCGGCGACCAGAACTCAACAGGCAGGTTTGCGCCGGACATTTTTGCAAAAAATCCCCCAGTCCAATCAGCCACATCAAGACCGCTTGTTTTGCGGCTGCTCACAGCTTTGAAGCCTTCCCAATTCTGCTCTGGATTCCGGCGGCCTCCTGCGGGAAGCTTTGCCGGCTCGCACCCACTGGGAGGGACCGTCATGCAGAAGAACAAACAAAACCGCATGCACCGCTTGTTGCGGAAGACATGGCTTGCCATCGCAATCGCCGTGTTTCCAACCCTGCCGGCCTTGGCGCAAATGCCGGACGGGCTGTCCAGCTCGCTCTCGAACCTGTACCGAACCTCCAATGCCCAGACCCGGTCCATCTCGCCGGAAAATTTCACCGGAGAGCCCGGCAAGGGCGGCATGGCCACCACGGGCACCGGCCAGAATGCGTCGAAATATCTGGGCCGGGGCTGGAAGGTCAGCCCCTCCATCATCGTCAAAGCCGGTGAGACCGCGACCCTGGCAAATGCCGCGGGCACCGGCGCGATCCAGCATATCTGGCTGACCCCTGCGGTTGCCGCCACGACGACCTGGCGCAGCCTGATCCTGCGCATCTATTGGGACGGGGAGAAAAACCCTTCCGTCGAAGCGCCCTTGGGCGACTTCTTCGCCATGGGGCTGGGCCAGTTCGCCCAGGTGAACTCCCTTCCCGTAACCGTCAATCCGGGAAGCGCCTTCAACAGCTATTGGGTGATGCCGTTCCGCAAGCATTTCCGGATCGAGGTCGAAAATCGCGCCCAGACCAACGCCACACTGTATTTCCAGATCGATTATGCCTTGAGCGACGTGCCGGCCGATGCCGGATATTTTCATGCCCAATTCCGCCAGGTGAAATCGCTGCCGGACAAGACGGATTACACCATCCTGGATGGTGTCGCCGGTCAGGGCCAGTATGTCGGCACCTATATGACCTATGACATTCAGCAGCGCGGCTGGTGGGGCGAAGGCGAGATCAAGTTTTTCATGGATGGCGATGCCGCGTTTCCCACCATCGCGGGCACCGGCACCGAGGATTATTTCAACGGCTCCTACGACTTCGTTCATCCGATGTCGCGCGAGTATACGAGTTTTTCAGGCCCCTATTCCGGGCTGGTGCAGATCTTGCGGCCGGAGGACCGGGAGACCGGCACCCGTTTTGGCCTTTATCGCTGGCACATTGGCGATCCCATACGCTTCAAATCCAATATGAAAGTGACCATCCAGGGACTGGGCTGGCAGCAGATCGACAATGAGCGCGTCTACCGGCCGATCCATGACGGCATTTCATCAGTTGCCTTCTGGTATCAGCGCGAGCCGCATGGCTCCTATCCGCCCCTGCCGCCCGATAGCGAGCTGCAACCGGTGCGCCGGTGAGGCGTCTATAGCGTTTAGTCGCGAGGGGATCGCCGAATTTGCGTCTTAAGCGGCTTGCGATCGCTGCGGTGCTGTCTGGCAAGTCATAACTGTAAAGCGGCCTTCTCAGGCCCGTGGCAAAAATGCCCCAGGCCGACGCTCAAATCACTTGGCGCGCTTGAAGCCCGTTTGCGCGCACCTACGTCTTTGCCATCGACAGCGATACGGAGGACAGAATGAAACGGGCTCGATTGACCGCGGCCTCGGTGGCGGCGCTTGCGCTGGGCGCAACCCTTGCCTATGCGGAGGACGCCACCATGCACGGCAAGCAATTGCGCCGTATCGGCTCCACCATCGCCATGAAAAATTTCGACGTGACCCTGGATGGGCGGACGATCACCGCGTCGGAGGCGGTCTACAATCCCGATACCGGTGTGGTCGATCTCAAGGGCACGGTGACGCTCAAGTTCGGCAAGGACGCACGGACTTTTCCCGGCGAAGTGAAATAGCGGATCATCTCGCCCGCAGCGCTTCGGAAACCGTCCAACGCGCCGCCTGGACCGAGGGCAGGATTCCGCCCAGTACCGCCACCGCGATGGCCCATAGAATGGCGGTCGCGATCATGGAGGGCGAAACCATCAGCGTGAACACGTTCGAGCCCAATCCGCTCAACACACCGTCATAGAGCGACCAGGCGATGGCTGCGCCGATCAGCGCACCCGCAAGCGACAGCGCGGCAGCCTCCAGCATGACGGAAACCGCCACCGCGAATGCGCCATAGCCCAGCGCCCGCAGGGTGGCGATCTCCCGCCCCCGCGATTCCACGGCGGCATACATGGTGTTGAAACAGGCGAACAAAGCCCCGATGGCCAGGATGATGCCCACGCCATAAACGATGACGTTCATGAACCTGGCAAAATCGGCGTTGGTCTTGGCATTCCATTCGGGCAACAGCATCACATCGACGGCAAGGGCGGGATTTGACGTCAGCGCTTTGCGGAAGGTGGCAAAGGCGGCGGGCGAGGCCATGCGCGCCTGTATGGTGCTATAGGCCTTGCGCCGCAGCGACGGCATCAAGGTTTGGGTATCGCCGACCAGTTGCCCGTCCATCGTGTCGCCGGTGACGAAAGCGCCCACGATGGGCCAATCGCCATCCGGCATGGTCACCTTGTCCCCAACCGCCATGCCCGCGACCTGAAACCGCGCCAGGTTGCCGACAATCAATTCATGGGTGCCGGGGCGGAACGTGCGTCCCGCGACCATGCGGAATGTCGGATGCAGCATCGCGCCTTTTTCGCCGAAACTGCGCAACGCGATCCAGGTCCTGCCGCCGGTCTTTTGCATCCGCGCCGGCACACCCACAATGATGTCGGGATCGGCAATGGGCGAGCCGTCACGCGCCTTTGCGATACCGGGCGCAGACGTGATGATGCGCGCCTTGTCGCGCGGGATGGAGCTGTTGCTTTCCCATCGCGTACCCCGCGAAACCACGATGGCGTTGCGCGGATCGCCATAGGCGAGCCGGGCCCGGTGCAATCCCTCGGTCATGGAAAGCATCGAAAGCAATACGCCGATGACGCAGGTCATGCCGGCGACGATGACCAGCGACTGCCACAGCCGCTGCCGCAGATTGCGGAAATTGAGCAGCGAGACGATGACGACCTGGCGCAGCATGCTCAAGCCCGCCCCGACAAGGCGCGGGCGATATCCATCCGCCGAAGACGCAGGACCGGCAGTGCGGCGCCGGCCAGCGCCACGCCGCAGGCGCTGGCCAATGCCCAGGCGAATACCGAGGGCGCCATGGTCGGCACGGGAAGGCCGAAGTCGGACGGCATCAAGGCTTGCACATGCGGCGCCAGCAAAGCCGCCAGCCCGACGCCGCTCACCGCGCCCAACAAGCAGGGAAATGCCGCCTCCACCACCACCAGGAAGATCACGGCGGCATCGGAGAAGCCGAGGGTTTTGAGGGTGGCGAACTCCGCAAGCCGTTCACGCACCGATTGGGTGATGACGGTGGCGGTAAGGAACAGCATCATCAGAAGCCCGGCCAGGGCGACCTCGCGGGTCACCGTCCGCACATCCATGCCGCCGAAATTGCTGGCGGACAGAGCGGAGGTTTCGGCATCGCTGAAGGTCGGGCTGGAGGAGTTGGCGAACAGCCTGTCGATCCTTTGTCCGATGGCAGCCGCTTGGCCTGCGTCCTTCACCAGAAAATCCACCTCGTTGATCTTGCCCTGGTCGGCGAGCGGGCGCGCTTTGTCGTAATAATCATAGTTCCCGAAAATCATGCCGGTCGGCGCTTGCGCGATGTCCCCGCTGATCCCCACCACCTTGAACGTCCAGGTCTTGGTGCCATCGGCGCGGGCAACCTCGGGCGCGATGACGGTGAAGACGTCGCCGACTTTCTTGTTCCACAGCGCCGCCTGCTTGCGGCTCATTACAATGGCGTCGCGCTGCTTGTTGATGGCGTCCCATTGCCCGGGCGCGACGCCCCAATCCGGATAGACTTGCCCGTACTTGTCATCGACGAAGATGACATAGGTCCGGTTCTTGGGATCGCCGACATAGCCGTTGAGATAGGACATGACGGTTGTGGTCTTGACTTCGGGCATGGCCTCGACCCGCTTTGCCACCGCGATGGGAAGGCCGGAATTGTCGTAGCGCAGAAAAGTCCAGACCCGGTCGGGGCGGGCCCTCTGCTCCACCTGATCGATGGTGGCGTTCAGCCCGATCATCAGCCCGAACAGGGCAAAGGCCACCGTCACGGACAAAAACGTCAAAATGGAACGAACGGGTTTGCGCCGGAGCGCCGCCCAGATCAGCGGGAAATATTTGATCGGCATGCTCCGGCCCGGACTGCATCGAGAGACGGTGCCCATACCAGCCCGGCATGCGGGCCTGGTCAATCCGCCCTCTGGCGCAGTCCGGTCAAACCGCCAGGCTTGCCGCTTCCGGCATCTCGACCATGCCGGCCAGGGAAACCCAGGTCTCGTCTTCCTTGTCGCTGACCGACGGGGCATTGGCCCAATCGATCACGCTTCTGAACGCGGTCGCGCCGAAGATGCCGGCGGGCGCGGTCCCGGTGCCGCGCAGCGGCATCACGATACGCTCGCCGATCCCGCCGATATCGTCGGTCTTATAGACCAGGCCATGGCCGCGATAGAGCGCCGGTTCCTTGAGCACGCGCCGGGCGCGTTCCAAGGCGCGGGGATATTTGTCGTTGGGGCGGATTTCCGAAAGCCGCGCCCCCTTGAACTGCTTTTTCATCAACCCGGTGATGGCCACGCCGGCCAGGCGGCCGGTGAAATCGTCCAGCACCGCGTCATAGTCGTAGCACCAGACAATGCGAAGCTGGGTCTTGATCGCGGTGGGGCGGATATCGCTCCAGCTCGGCAGGCGATTGCCCAAACAGATTGCGTGCCAGTAACGCGCCACGTCCTTGAGATCGGACGACACGATCGAACGCTCGAACCGCGCGAATGCCTGCTCAAATTCGTTGGTGTCCACCGAATCGAAACCCCCAAGGCCGCGCAACCCTAACCAAAGCCGTCGCGCCTGCAATCCCTGGCAAAGGGTTAAAACGCTGCCATTTGCCTGAACCCGGACAGTCGGATGGGGGCCGGTAAAGACTGTGTACTGACAGCATGTCAAAGCCCCGGCCGGCGAAAATGTTGCAGCGCTCTTCACCGCGCAGGTTTGCAGTTCCCGGGTAAAAGCGGCACCTTGCGCGCCTCTGGCATGGGTTGGGCAGGCAGATGGTGCGGCAAGCTTTGGACCTGCACAAATATGCGCGCATCGGCGTATTCGCGATCATCCTGATTTGCGCCATCGCGCTCACCGGCTGGGCGCTGGGAATGCCGGTGCTGGCCAGTATCGTGCCCGGCTGGCCGCGCATGGCGCGCATCGTGCTCTGCTGTTTTGTGTTGTGCGCGGCCGGTGTGCTTGAGCTGACCTTGCCGCCCGATCGCCGGCTTGTTTTTCTGGCGCGCATGATCGGCGCCGGCCTGGTGCTGGCGATCAACACTTATATGCTGGCCGACTTTGTTGCGGCGGGAGGCCTGATCCCGGGCACCCCGGCCTATCAAAACCCCTTTGGCCCCGCGCTGGGGCGCCCCTCGCCGGCCAGCGCCTTCAATTTCATCCTCGCCGCCATCGCCCTGATGCTGCCGCGGGCCGAACGCTTCGGGCGCGCCTTCACCGGCTTGATCACCCTGGGGCTGGTCATTACCGCCTTCGATTTCGTGGGCTATACCTATGGCATCGCGGCGCTGTCGCGCGGGCCGACCATCTCGGCCATGTCGCTGCCCACCATGATCTGCTTTGTGCTGCTGTTCCTGTCGGCGCTGGCGGCCAGGCCCGGTTGGGGATGGACTGCCATCTTCCTGGCGAAAAACAGCGGCGGCGTCACTGCGCGGCGCCTGTTTCCCATTGTGCTGGCCTTTCCTTTCATCACCAACGGCATGGTTCTTGTCGCCCATCGCGTCGAGCCGTTCGAGGCGCCCTTCGGCTTCGCCATCCTGGCGGTCGTCACCTCGATCGGCCTTGGCCTTATCACCATCGCCATCGCCGCCTGGATCGCCCGGGGCGAGGAAAATCTGGCCGCCAGCGAGGAACGCACCCGCCTGATCGTCGAAACCGCCTTGGACGCGGTGATCAGCATCGATCGCCGTGGCGCGATCACGGACTGGAATCCTCAGGCCGAGAAGATCTTCGGCTGGACACGCCAGGAAGCGATCGGCAGGCCGGTTGAGGAAACCATCATGCCGCAGCGTTTCCGCACCCCCCACAAAAAGGGCATGGCGCGCTATCTGGAAACCGGCGAAAGCAGGCTGCTCGACCGGCGCATCGAATTGTCCGCGATTCGCCGCAATGGCCAGGAATTCCCCATCGAGCTTTCGATCACCCCGATGGGCGGCGGAGAAGCGGCGGGGTTCAGCGCCTTTCTGCGGGACATCACCGAACGCAAAGGCGCGGAAGCCAGGCTGCAATCCCAACTGGCGCGCCTGGCGCTGCTGGAGCGGATCACCCATGCCGTCGGCCAGCGCCAGGATTTGCGCAGCATCTTCCAGGTCGTGGTGCGCACCCTGGAAGACCGGCTGCCGGCGGATTTCGTCTGTATCGGGTCCTATGATCCGGTCACCAACGCCGTCACCGTCAATCATGTCGGCACCAACAGCGCCGCCCTGGGGCGCGAGCTGGGCATCGACGAAGCGGCGGTCATTGCGGTGGACGCCAATGGCTTGGGACGCTGCGTGCGGGGCGCCCTGGTTTACGAGCCGGACGTCGCGGCGGTCGACTACCCCTTCGCGCAGCGCCTGGCGGGCCGGGGGCTGCGTTCGCTGGTGATCAGCCCCTTGATGATCGAGAGGGATACGTTCGGGGTGCTGGTGGCGGCGCGCCGGAACGAACGCGCCTTCAACAGCGCCGATTGCGAATTCCTCAGACAGCTGGGCCAGCATGTCGCCCTGGCCAGTCACCAAGTGCAGCTGCGCGGCAGCCTGGAAAGCGCCTATGACGATCTCAAGCAAACCCAGCAGGCCGCCCTGCAGCAGGAACGGCTGAGGGCCTTGGGACAGATGGCCAGCGGCATCGCCCATGACATCAACAACGCCATCTCGCCGGTGTCGGTCTATACCCAATCGCTGCTGGAACGGGAGACCAATCTTTCCGCCCAGGTGCGGCGCTATCTGGAAACCGTCGACCGGGTGGTGAAGGATGTTGCGGCCACGGTGGGCCGGATGCGGGATTTTTATCGCCGCAACGACGCCGACAGCGAATTGAAGGCCTTGAACCTCAACGAGCTGATACCCCAGGTGGTGGAACTGACACGGGCGCGCTGGAACGACATGCCCCAGCAGCGCGGCATCGTGATCCGCGTCGTGAGCCAGTTGGAAAACGGCCTGCCCCTGGTGTTGGGCAACGCCGCCGAACTGCGCGAGGCCGTCACCAATCTGATCTTCAATGCCGTGGACGCGATGCCCAAGGGCGGCACGATCACCGTCCGCACCATTTCAGCCGACGATTCCGCGGGCACAAGGCGGGTGCGCTTTGAGATCGAAGACAGCGGCGTGGGCATGGATGAGAATACCCGCCGCCGCTGCCTGGAGCCCTTTTTCACCACCAAGGGCGAGCGCGGCACCGGCCTGGGCCTGGCCATGGTCTATGGCGCGGCCCAGCGCCACAAGGCGGTGCTGGATATCAGAAGCGCGCCGGGCAAGGGCACCTGCATGATCCTGGACTTTGCCGCGACGGATACCAAGGAAGAGGAACTGCCGGTCAAGGTGACTATGGTTTCCGCCTTGCGCATCCTGCTGGTCGATGACGATCCTTCGGTGCTGGAATCGACGCGCTTTGTGCTGGAGCTGGACGGCCATAACGTTGTGTCGGCGGACGGCGGGCGCGCCGGCATAGATGCCTTGCGGGAGGCAAAAAGCAGCGCCCAGCCTTACGATGTGCTGGTGACCGATCTGGGCATGCCCTATGTCGACGGCAATGAGGTCGCGCGCACCTCAAAAGAACTTTTTCCCGCCACCATGGTCGTGCTTCTGACCGGCTGGGGGACCCAGATGGGAGAGGGCGGCAAGCAGACCCACATGGATCATGTGCTGCCCAAGCCGTTCGATCTCAATGAATTGCGGGAAGTGTTCCTGCGCCATCCCAGGGCGAGGCAATAGCGCAAAAACTGGGCGCTTTTGGGCGGACATTTGTCTTGGCGGCGCTATTCCCATTCGTATATAACGAGTCCCCGACACGCCCTGAGCGCGTGAAAATGGGGTTCCATCGTGACAAAGCCCGTACGCGTCAAGGCCCGTTTGCTGCCCGTTTGCGGCCTGCTTGTTTGCGGATTTTCCTCTGAAAGCCTGGCGCAAATCCAACTCGCCGCGGTGGAAAGCGTGGTGGTGACGGCGCGCCTGCGCCCCGAGGATGCGCAGAATGTCCCGGTGTCGCTCTCGGTGGTGGGCGCGGGCGCCTTGACCAGCAGCCGCACCGACAATGTCAATCAATTGCAATTGCTGGTGCCGAGCCTAAACTACGCCTCGCCCAATCCGCGCAACACCTCTTATACCGTTCGCGGCCTTGGCAGCAGCGTGGTGGCCATCGCCCAATCCAATGACGGGCTTGAACCCGGCGTGGGTTTCTATGTCGACGGCGTCTATCACGCCCGCCCCGCCACCGCCGCTTTCGATTTCACCGATCTGGACCGGGTGGAAGTGTTGCGCGGGCCGCAAGGCACGCTGTTCGGCAAGAACACAACCGCGGGCGCGATCAGCATCACCACCCAGGCGCCCAGCTTCGACACGCAAGCCAAGGGCGAGATTTCCGGCGGCGACTTCGGTTATTTCCAGGCCAAAGGCGCCATCACCGGTGCGATTTCGGAAAATCTGGCGGGGCGGTTTTCCGCCCTTGTCACCAAGCGCGGCGGCGTGTTGTACAATGCGTTTCTAGGCGAGCGCGATAACGATATCGACAATATCGCCGTGCGCGGCCAACTGCTCTACCAGCCGAGCAGCAGTTTCCGCGCCCGCTTCTCGATCGACTACAGCTCCTTCGACAATCGCTGCTGCACCCAGGTCCATGTCACGGTCGGCCAGACCTTGAAGCCGGCGGCGCGGCAATATCCCGCCATGGCGGCGGCGATGAACTACACGCCGCCCAGCCTCAATCCTTACGACCGTATCGCCGCCATCGATGCCGATCTCGCGGTCCACACCAATGAAGGCGGCATGGGCCTGAATGCCGATTGGGACCTGGGCGCGGTCACCCTGACCTCGATCAGCGCCTGGCGCTGGTGGAATTGGGACGCCGCCAACGACCGGGACTACACCTCCATCCCGATCCAGTTGCTGCAGCATATCCCGTCCTATCAGCGACAGTTCAGCCAGGAATTTCGCGTCGCCTCCAACGGCAAGAACACAATCGACTATGTCGCAGGCCTTTACTGGTTCATGCAGCGCATCACCGGCACACCGATCACCGGCTATGGACCCCAGGCAGCCTTCTGGCTGCTGGGCCCGGCGCCGCAATTTCCGGCCAACCTGCTGGACGGCTATCGCACCGACGGCGCCACCAAATTCACCTCTTCCAGTTACGCCGCTTTCGGCGAAGCCACCTGGCATGTGACCGAGGCGCTGAGCGTCACCGGCGGCATCCGTTACACCTATGAGGACAAGGACGGCAGCTTCGCGTCCGATGTCTCCGGCGGGCTTGCCACCACCAACCAGACCTTGATCAATGCCAAGCTTTCGATCCTTCGGCCCCAGTCCTACAGCGCGATGGTGAGCGACGGC
>CBHTTW010000032.1:0-14822 GCA_966096025.1 uncultured Alphaproteobacteria bacterium
GGACCACTCTCTGCCCCAGGGGCATCGGGCTGGAAATCCCAAACGTGGCCAGAATGCCGTCTTTCTGCTTGCCGGTGAATTTCGTCGCGGATGCGTTGAACTCCACCGGGCCCAGGCGCCAGGCGGCAAAACCGCGAAAGCCCAGGGAGAAATCGATGTCGCCCATGCCCTTCAACCGGTCATCGCCGCTGGCAAACAGGCCATCTGTTGCGTGATCGTCACGGCCGGCATCGAAGGTCAGCCCGACGCCCAGGCGAATATTGCCGCGCCGCAGCTGCGCGGCGATGCCGTTTTCTCCGAACGATACAGTGTCGCGCCAATTGACGGTGAGGAAGGGAAGCGGCCGGGCGCGATAACGGTCACTGCCATCGAAGGTGGGCCGCATGATGGCGGCGGCGCCCAGGCTGACATCCCATTCCTTTTTTTCGGGCTTTCCCCTTTGCGCAAGGGCGGGCGATATCAGGCAGCCGAGTAGCGTTACGCAGCAACAGGCCGTGCGCCAAGAACCCGATATTCTGAAGCGCGCCAATCCCGAAAGACGGTCGGCGATATGAGCAATCACGATTTCTTATTTCTTCTGGTTTTTCGACCAGGCTTTTACCGCGTTCATGGTGTTGGAAACATGATGGTCCGGGTCCAGGGCGCGATAGGCATAAACGATCGTGCCGCCTGGGGAAATGACGTAGGACGTGCGGTCCGATATGGACAGTAACGACGACAATTGGGCGTCATAGGCTTTTGTCACTTCACCGCTGGGGTCGGCGGCGACGGGGAAGGCGCTGCGGCATTCCTCCACGGAAAACCTGTTCAATGTCTTGATATTGTCCCGCGAGACGCCAATCACGCTGGCGCCCAATGCCTTGAAGTCGGGCACCGCCTCGGCAAAATTATGCGCCTCAATGGTGCAGCCCGGCGTGAATGCCGCCGGATAGAAATACAGCACCACCGGCCCCTGTTTCAGCGCGTCGGCCAGCTGGAAATGGAACTCCTTGCCGCCCAGGGTCGCCTGAGCGGTGAAGTCGGGAGCTTTTGCGCCCGCCTTCAGGGCCGCATCGGCCGGGGCGGCGGCGGCCGCCGCCAATATAAGACCCAGCGCAAAGTGTCTCATGACCCACCTCATTGCATCCCTCCTACGAAGGGACGGGGGAAACAGATCACAATCCAAAAATTGCCGCCAAATGTGCCAATAGCGGGCATTGGGTTGGTGTCTCTTCAGGGGAAGTGGGCGCGCAGGTCGCGGTCCGCCGCCGGCGATCCCGCAATAACGGCGCGCGCGAAGGCCGTGCCGGGCGCGCTATAGGCGATCAGGTCCGCCACGACAAAGGCGGTCAGGGCCGCCCCGATGCCCCACAGCCAGGCGGGGTGGATTTTTCCGTTCCGCCGGAAGTCAAACACCATCCCGATCAGGGGAAAGATCGAAGGCGCGACAAAGGCCTCGATCCAGTAGGCCCAGGGTATCAGCAACGGCGCGGGCAGCAGGCGGCCGAATCCCGGACCGGTGAGATAGGCCATGGCGCAGAACATCAGCCGCCGGTGCCAGTCGGTGCGGCGCCGGTTCACGATCGCCGCCGCGACCAGTCCCGCGAATGTCAGAACTAACAGGATATTGGCAAAAAGAAATTCGCGGACATCGAAGAAGGGAAGTCCGCCGGTGCGACCCAGGCTGTAGAACGTCATCGCAATGCCCAATATGGCGATGACAGGCGCCCAGACGGCGGCAAGCCAGCCCAGGCGGCGGTGCAGGGCCAGCGAGCCGCTCGCCACCAAGGCGTTCTGCGTGACGTAGAGCACCACCCAGCCGAAGAAAACGAAGGCATGGACATGATAGAGAAGCGGCAGCGCAAAGCTGGAACGGCCCAGCGCCAGGTTGGCGGCGAAACCCGCCACGATGACCAGCGCCATCGCAATCGCCATGGTCAGGAAAAATCCGTGCTCGCGGGTCATTTTGCGAACGGGCTGGGAATCCGCGACGACAGTCATATCTCCTCCTGGCAACCTAAGATTCCATGACGGCATATCCAAAGCTAAAACGACGGGACGAGGAAGGGAAAGGTCAAAAGTGGCGAACGGCTTGCACCATTCGCCACCCTGACCGGCCGGTTGGCGTGACTACCGCCGGCGATATTAACGCGCCGCGGGGCCCGCCATCACGGCCACTCTCCACAGCTCCTGCCGGACCATGCGCCGAAGTTGACGGCCTTCGTCCACGAAGGCGGTGTAGCTTTTGTCCGGGAAGATTTTCGCGAACGCCGCCGCCGCACCCTGGTTTGGGTTTGCCGGAGCCGGGGGCAACAACTGCGCCATGTCCTTGTAGATATTGCTGGTGGTCGCATCATAAGAAACATCGTCACCGGAGGGGAAGAGCACCCGCGTGGCGCTCCACGACTGGAACACGCCTTCCTTGATGCCTTGCGTGTTCATGGCTTGCGCCTTGTTCTTGATGTAATCGCCATAGTCGGCGGCGCGTCCCGAAGCGATCTTCCACCGGACGACGCGAACAAAGCTTCCAACCGCAGGCGCCGCGCCGTCGGCGGTTGCCTCGATGCGGGCCAGCACCGAATTTCCCGTCGTCACAAAGCTGGTCAGTTTCTTCTGATAGTCCTGATAGCTCATCCCGGTGGCCTTGCGGTACATCTGGTCGCGGGCGTCGGGGCTCAAATCCGCAGGCGGCGGTCCGTCATAATTGGTCACTTGAATGAAATTATATTCGGTTCCGACTCCCGCATACACGGTCCGCAGCAGGCTCCATGACGCCATGCGGCCCGCATTGATATTCTCCTGGGCCAGCTTGACGCCGACCGTGCGGACAAATTCCAGCGCCGCGGCCTGTTTTTCAGGCGCGATCGACACAAAGGTGGTCGCCCTGTAGCGCGTTTTCTCCTGGGCGTTGGCAATCGAGCCGGTGCACAACATGGCCGCAACGGCGGATGCAATGACAAGCAAGCGTTTCATGGAACTCTCCCCCTTATTGTTGGCGCCGGATAGGATTATCCGCCGCATTGGAACCGATGGTCTTTCAGGATTGAAAGGCGGACCGGCAGTGAGGCAAAAACAAATACCGGGCACAGTGAGACGCTGAATCGTCGGCTGGATGTTTTCGACACGGCTAGGCGAGGGTGGTTTTATTTCTCATGGTAACGAGCGTGGGCTTTGCAGGCTTCGGCCGCGTAATAGTCGCCCTGGTGACAGTGGCCGCTCGCCAGATGCGCGTGATGGGCGGCTTCGGCCGGATTCTCCGCCGCGAATTGGCGCTCCGCTTCCCGGTGATGGCAGGCGGCTTTTTCGTAATGGTGGGCGGCGTCGTGATGATGGCGCGCCGCCGGGTGTTTACAGGACACGAGTGCCCACCGGCCAGGAAGCGCGGAGCGCAATTGTTCGGGACGGGAGGCGCGTTATTGGCGCGCGATTTGATTGGGGCGCTGCCGGCGATAACGCCGGCTGGTGTCGGAGCAAATTTGGGCGCTTCCGCTCTTTCCGCACACTGCCTCCCCAGGCATCGGTGCGGAGATTGAGCCACTTGTTGAGAGCGCTAGCAAGCAAAGTTCCATCCAGGGAACCCCATGAATAAGAATTATTATTCGGAATTGTGACGGCAGGCCGGTATCAGATGCGAATTGGTCTCATTCAGGCCCCTCCGGCCTGCGCCAATAGCGGACATCCCGGAGTGAACCGGCAATCGCCGATCTGGGTCATCCAGAATTGAAAGTGGGCCACTTGCTTTCGCCCTTCCGGGCAAAGGCATAAACTGCGCAAAAAGGAGCCCATGCCATGCGTATCCTGTCCCGTCTGTTCGCGCTGTTGTTGCTGATGCCCGTGGCCGCCAGCGCCGCGCCCGGCGATGCCTTGACCATTCCCGCTTCGGTGCAGATTCAGCCGGCCGAACTGGCAGCGATGCTGAAGGCGGGCGAGACCCCGCCCATATTCCAGGTCGGCTTCAACACCATGTACCAGCAGGCCCATATCCCCAATTCCCACTTTGCCGGGCCGGGCAACAAGGATGACGGGCTGCTCAATCTCAAGGGCCAGGTGGAGGCGCTGCCGCGCGACCGGATGGTGGTGATCTATTGCGGCTGCTGCCCCTGGGAGAAATGCCCCAATATCGCCGCCGCCTATAAGCAGCTCACCCAGATGGGCTTCACCCAGGTGAAGGTGCTTTATCTGGCCAGCAATTTCGGCGCCGATTGGGTGGACAAGGGTTATCCGGCCGTACGGGGCGGCTGATGACTCGCGTTCTTGCGGCGGCATGCGCGATCCTGCTGGCCCTGGCGGCCGGCGCGTCGGCCAAAACTCCCGTCAAATTAAAAGTGGGAGACGCGGCGCCGCAGTTTGTCCGCAGCGATCTTCAGGGCAAGAAGTTCGATCTGCGCGCCCAGCGCGGCAAGGTCGTGCTGGTCGATTTCTGGGCCAGCTGGTGCCCGCCCTGCATCATCGCCATTCCGCATCTGGGCCAACTGCAGAAAAAATACGGCGGGCGCGGCTTTCAGGTGGTCGGTGTTTCGATGGACGATGCCGCCGATACCACCAAGGAGACCATGCGGAATATCCCGTTCCATTATCCGGTGGTGATGGGCGATGCCAGGCTGGGCACGCTCTATGGCGGGGTGCTGGGCCTGCCGCTGCAATTTCTGGTCGGCGCGGACGGAAAAATACGGGCCATCCGCAGCGGCGATTTTCCGCCCGACGCGCTGGACAAGGAGATTGCCGCCGCACTTAACTAATGGCCGCGCGTCGCACTACGCTGTCGCTAACGATCCCTTCGCGCTCGCTATGCTTGCGCTCCGGGTTGCCGGTCGCTCCTAGCGCAGGCGCGCGCTGCCCGCCATGCCGATGGCGAACTGGTTGGAGGCTTCGATCAGCCTGCCGTCCGGATTGAAGGTCAGGTAAGCGAGTTTTTCGGCGGAATGGATCGGGCGTCCATACTCGTCCTTCATGACGCCGATCACCTTGTGGGCGCGCACATCGATGATGCTGCCGTCGGCGACAAAGGCCAGCGCCCCGTCATTGGACATGGTGATCCAGCCGGAGCCGATGCCCGGTTGGATTTTCACCGTCTTGGACGGGTTGTAGACCGGATTGCGCCCGTCACCGACATTGTCCCAGACCTGCCAGGCGTCATTCATGGCGTCGGTCACCCAAATCTCGCTTTGGTCCGGGGTCATGCCGATGCCGTGACTGGGCAGGCCGTGGCCGCCGGCGCGATTGGCCGGGTTGGCCCATTTTTCCTTCCACAATTCACCCGGCAGCTCGACGCGCTTGATCATCTTGCAGGTCTTGGTGTCGGCGATCTCGAAGCCGTCGAGATTGTTGACATTCACATAGATCAGGCTGCCGTCATGGTTCATGGTCAGGGGACGCGGTGAATCGCTGAATCGAATGTAGCAGCGCACCTTGCCGGAATTGCCGTCCAGGTCGGCGATGGCGACATTGGGTTTGCCAAAGACGCGGCCGGTGTGGGATTTCGGCGCCAGCTCCTTGGATACCGCCGTCAGGGTGGCAAGCGCCGCCATCTTGCCGTCGGCGGTGACCGTCAAATTGTGGGCGTTGGGAACCTCGGGCGTGTCGATCTTTCCCAGCACCTTGCCGGTATGCGCGTCGATGAACCACCACCAATGGTTATAGGCGGAGGCGACCAGAAGCGTGCGGCCGCCCGGCATGGTATGGGGGCGCTCGCAGCAGCCATTGGTTGCCGCTCCGCCGCGGGTGATCGCCACCGGCTCCTTCTCGCCTTTGAATTCCCAGGCGACCTTGTCGGTACTGAGATCGAAGGCGATCAGGCTGCCGACATTGGCGACATAGAGCTTGTTCTCCGGAACCGAGGCCGCGATGCCGGTGATTTGCGGGCCGGGCATTTTCGCGGCCGGAAGGTCATAGGAAATCCGCTTGACGAAACGGTAGCCGCGATCGGCATCCAGCACCACGATACCGGACTGGCCATCCGCGCCGCCGCCGCCGGGGGTGGCGATGAAAAGCAGGTGACGCCCGGCGACAGGCACAGGCCCGTCCTGCGCCATGGCGGCCGCCGCGAAGGCCAGGCCGGCCGCGGCCAGCATTATCCTGCGAGACTTCATGGATCTCCCGCTAGTGGCCGTAACCTGGAAGCCTGTGGGTTTTGGGCTTCCAGTCCGGCAGCCGGCCATAGTTATCGCCGATCGGCATCTTGATCTTGGGCAGGTTGTCCCTGTCCAACACCTGATCTTCCGGGATCACCTTGTTGATGGCAAGCAGATAGGCGGTCAGGGCATAGACTTCATCATCGGTGAGCGTGCCTTCCTTGCCCAGCGGCATGCCGCGATGGATATAGTCCCACACGATGACCGCATTGGGCGCGGTGATCGGCAGGATCATCCATCCCGATTTGCCCCGTCCCCGTTCCCAGACGGAGAGCTCCTGGGCCTTGTTCGATACCAGCTCGGGCGCGATCGAGCCCGATCCCGCCTTGCCATGGCAGCCGGCGCAGCCCTTGGCCATGAAGATGGTGGCGCCTTCCTTGGCGGAGCCGCGGCCGGCGGGAAGCTCATCGCCCGTGGGACCGATGGAGATATCCATGGCGCGGAGTTCTTCCGGGGTCGGGCTGCGGCCCACGCCATAGGTTTGGGCGAGGGCAGGGCTCGCCAGCAGAAGCGCAATCGCGATGAACCTAAGCGAGCCCATTGGTCACCGAGCCGTCCTGGTTGATCTTCCAGGGCATCACGCTGTTGTCCAGTCCGGGCACCCGGTAGTTTCGCTCAAACGGCACGTTCCAATATTTGGCGACTTCCTGGCGGGTCGGCTGCACCTGTCCGATTTCGTCGGTGCAACGGGACAGGATTTCGGTTTCCTTGCCATCCCAAACCCAGGGATAGCCGAATCTTGTATGCGCCATGCGTTGCGGTGTGGCCTTGATCTCGGCGCGGTTCCACTTCTTGCCGCCATCGGTGGAGACTTCCACCGAGCGAATGGCGCCGCCACCGGACCAGGCCAGTCCCGTGATCTCGTAAAAACCGGGGCCGGACAATTGCTGTGCGCCGGAAGGCTTGGTGATGACCGACTTGGGTCCGATCTGAAAGGCGAGGGCGGCTTCCTTTGAGCTTTTTTCCAGATGGCCATAGTCATTGTAGTTCATGTAATAGCGGTCGACGATCTTGATGCGCTGCAGCCATTTGGTGTGGAAGATGCCCTCGAAACCGGGGACCATCAGGCGCAGCGGAAAACCGTTCTGCGGCCGCACCGCTTCGCCATTCATGCCATAGGCGATGATGCAGTCATCCATCGCCTTGGCGATGGGCATGCTGGAGGCGCCCTTTATTTCTTCGGCGCCTTCGGCGACGAACCATTTGGCGCTGGTCTTCAGCCCGCATTCCTTGAGCAAAGTGGAAAGCAGCACGCCGGTCCATTCGGCGCAGCTGACCATGCCATGGGTTTCCTGCACCGTCTTTTGCCGGCCATTGTGCCGGTTGCCGGCGCATTCGATGAAATGCAGGCGGGTGACGGAGGGCAGGCGCTTCAGATCCTCCATGGTGAAGGTGAGCGGCCGGTCCACCACGCCGTGGATCGTCAGCTTGTGCTGTTTGGGATCGATGTCCGGAACAAAGGCGCCGCGGGTGGTCGCCACATAATGCAGCGAGGAGGGCGTGATCACGCCCACCGAATCCTGCAGTGGCGAGGCGATGTGGAAGGTCTTGCCGAAGGCGTCGGGCGAGCCCCTGCCGCCCACCGGATGGGCGATGCGCACCGAGGTCACGAAATGGGAACGCTGGCCATATTCCACCAGCTCCTTGGTGCCCTTGATCATCGGCGCCGACCCGCCCGAGGAATGATCGTGTTCGGCGGGCGCCACTGTCGTTTGGGCTGATGCCGGTGCCGGGCCCAGCACCGCCAGGCCGCCCGCCAGGGCGCCGCCGCTTTTCAGAAGATCTCTGCGACTGGTTCGTTTGGAGCCCATCTATCTTTCCCCCCTAGGAAAATGATGACAACGAATCGCGACGGTATGGACGAAACTATAGTCCTGTCCGGCTCTCAGGGCCGGATTTCGCCAGGATTCAGACACAGAAGCGCCGGCGAGGCAACGCCGGCGTCCGGCCCCAAGGGGTGGGCCGGTCGCGGCAGGGGCTACCCCCGGTGGGCCGGGCGGTTGGCGTCAAATGCGGACATCGGGCTCCAAGCTTTTCACTGCCATTCAGGGGTTTCTGGTGCTTGTGGCGCGCTCGATGTCCCAATTGTTCAAATTGCACTCCTTCAAGACCGACAAATACCGCACGGCGTTTTCCGTGCCGGAAAAAAAGGGATTGGGCTTGTCCGGCATGGTCCGCAGCTTGTCCAGCTTGATGGCGGCGTCATCATAAGAAGGGTGATTGCCGATAACGCCCTCCACCTTGGCATTGGAGACTATCTGCATGAGGCGTGTCGTCCAGCGGTCATAGGCCCTGTGCATTTCCGGACTAAGGCCCTTGTTCGTAATTCCCCCAAGATAAAGCAGCGTCCGGCCAACGCCCTTGTCTTTCACGGGAATCAGCATCGATAGAGAAGCGGGCGTATGGCCGGCGGTAATGAAGAGCTTGATGTCCGTGCCACCCAGCGTGACAGTCCCTCCATCAACGGCAATCTGGTCGCGACGCGGCGGTTTTCCCCATGTCTGGGGGCCGCCGGTAAATTTTTCCGCAAACTCATAGTCCAGTGCCGGCATGTAAAGTTTTGCGCCATACTTGTCTTTCAAATATTGGGCGCCGCCATAATGGTCGCCATGGCCGTGTGAAACGATAATGGCCTTTATCCGGGATGGATCGAGGCCAAGCTTCTGCAGGCCGCCGACAATGTATTTATCGGCTTCAGCCTGGTTGCTGAGCGCATCGATCAACACGATCCCCTCGCTGGTATCCACCGCCCAGGCGCTGACAATCCCGTAGCCGAGGAAATAAAGATTATCGGCGACCTTGGCCGGGCCGGGGTCGTTGATTATCTTTTGAGCCGGCTGTCCTTCATTGGGATAGCACGTGATCAATGCGGGGAACCGCCAGTTGTTTTCCTGGAATGCCTCCTGCCGCGCTTTGGCAAGGTGAGGCTGGGGAATGTTCGCTGTTTCGGGCGTGGCCTGGCCGAAGCCGGCCTGAGGCAAAATTGCCAGCGCGCATATCGCTGCCATGGCGGGCAACTTACTCTGAATTTTTTCCATGGTGGGCACCTCCTCGAATGGCTCAGCTTAAAAGGCCGATTTGCGCAAAAGCGGTCATTTCCCGCCGCTTCGTATCTTCAGAACGAGGCTCCATTTTTCCGCAAAAATCGGCCATCTGCATTCGAACTCATCATGTCCACATCCGAGCATGTTGTCAGGTCGGCGGGCTGTCGCGATCCAATTTCCAGGTAGATTGCCAACCCGGATGATTTATTGACCATATGATGTCCATTTCCAGTGCCTTTTGGAAAGGCGGCGCAATCCCCGGCAGACAAGACCGTTTCTCCCCCATCCTCGATCAGGGTCAGTTGGCCTTGAAGTATGTAGACGAACTCATCCTCGTGGGAATGCCAATGGCGTTGGCTGGACCAGCTGCCCGGCGGCAGCTGCATCAAATTCACGCCAAAATCCGTCAATCCGCCCGCATCGCCCAGCCTTTGGCGGACACGATCCGCACACGGTGCGTCAAACGGCGAGGGATATCCCGACCCTTTGCGTTTTTGCACGGCATGGAGGTCTAGCTTAGGCATGGCTTGCCCCAGTGGTATCGCGCTGACGTTATAGGGGATGTCCGCTTTGCGCCAAAAGCGGCTGATCAGCGAAACCGCGGACCGCCGATTGACTTGGAGTTCCCGGTGAGGTTGCATCGCCGGAACGGCGCGTTTGCGGGGGCAAGGTGCAAAGTATCGGACAAGGCCCATTCAGGGGCTCTTTGAAACCACTCCGGATTTGCTTTCTGGCAATGGCCTTAAGCACTTCGGCGTCTTCTTCCTGGGCGGCGGAAATCCAGGAATATGCCAGCTGGCGCGCGGGTGCGTTCGGCGGCGCTTTTGTGCCGAACCTGGCGCGTTGGGAAGGAAGCGGAATAGTCCCTGGAATTCCGCCCTTTGCCGCCTCCGGTCACCTTTCGCTCAACACCGGAACGGCTTACGGCGGGTTCGTTGGCTACACATTCGATGATTTTCTGGGCATCGAATGGCTGCGCCGGAAGGTCAATCTGGAAGTCCAACTGGGCGTGGTCAACGATACGTTCAGCAAGCTGGACGGCACCGTCACGCTCGCCGGCGTGGGCAGTTTTACCGGCTCGTTTCCGCTTGCCGGACATGTGAGCACCCTGGCGGGCAACGTAAACCTGCTGACATCTCCGTTCGGACAACGCCAGATCATGCTTGCCGGCCACCCGATTACGCCATTTGTCGGTATCGGGGGCGGTTTTGCCCGTTCGGATGTAACCTTGCAGTCCTTCAGCCTGGGTCCCTCGGTGCTTCCGGTGAATGCCAGCAGCAGTGAGACGGACCCCGCCGTCAATTTCACCGTCGGCTTCGACATTACCCCGATGCCCCAGACCATGCCGCGTCTGGAGATCGGGATTGCCTATCAATATACCCGCATCCTGTCGGAACATCTGGGTTCCGGTTCGGGCATCACCGCCAATTCTGGCAATGTGTCCGGCCATATTTTCGGATTGTTGTTCGAATACCGGCTGACGGAAAATCCCTGACCGCCCGCAAAGCCGGGTTCGAGATCAGGCGGGACAGAAATTCTCCGCCTTTGCGCCCTGGCAGAGATCCGGTTTGCCCCGCGCCCGCCACAAATCCGCAAGCTGGGTCGTTCCTTGAACCATGTTGCGGAATCGCGGTGTCGCCCGCAGTGCGGCGAATTCCTTGGACGGATGCCAGAATTGCAGCGGCTCGGTGGCCGCCCAGAATCCGCTTTTCAGGTTGTTCTCGAAATAATCCAGGGCTCGCTCGGGCGTTTTCGAATAGACGTGAAAAATACTGAAGAAGCCCAGATCGGGCGCGGTATGAGCGGTTCCGGCGGCGGCCGCCAGCAGCAATTCGCCGGCGGCTTTGGTCATGGCGGGACTGTAAGCCGTCGACGCGCGCAAGACGGCTTCCGAAGCTTCCCGGAACTTCCCCTGGCTGGCCAGAACCAAACCGGAAAGGCGGGCAAAATACGGATGCGCGGCCGGCAGCGGGGTCATGGAAGACTTCATCAATCTCAAAGCCTGCGCGGAGTCGCCGGAGACCCAGGCCGAGACGATATTGAATGCGACATAGACGGTGACCAGCGGTTCCAGCTCTTGAAGCTTCTTGCGCATGGCGGCCGCCTTGCTCACATATCCCGACCCCAGCAAGAGCAGGCTGTAAAGATGCAGCACATCGGCGTTGGAAGCCGCCATATCGTGCGAGCGGCGGAAAAGTTCTTCGGCGGCGATGACGTTTCCGCGCAGGTTCTGGGAAAGCCCCATGGCGCCGATCGACAAGGGACTGTCCGGCGCAAGGGCGGTTGCCTGCAGCGCCGCGGCTTCGGCTTTTGGCAGCCATTCGGCATTGAAGCTTGTCAATTGCGTGACATCGTCGGTCGAGAACAGGGCGTGGTAGGCGGCGATGAAGCCATAGACCTGAACCAGCAACACCTCGGCCGGAAGGTAGGTGGGGGAACGCTTCAGCACGCTCTCGAACAGGGTGGCGGCGGAGGTCAGCGGCCCTCCCGGTTCGGGTTTTGCGCGTTGCCGAAGATAGGATTTGGCTTGCAGAAATTCCGTTCCGGCTTCGGCGCCCAGTGCCGGCGGCGCGGCATGCGCGGCGGCGACGGGGGCTGGAAGCTCCAACGCCTGCTGTACCTTGACCGCCACCAGCTTTGCGATGTCGTCCTGAAGCGACATGACGTTGGACAACAGCCGGTTGAAGGATCCGGCCCAGGCGATCTTGCTGGTTGCCACCTCGATCAGGCGGGCCGCGACCCGGACCTGGTTGTCCGTCCAATTGACCGTGCCGTCTATGACATAGTTCACGTGCAGGATTTCGCCCACCGTTTGCAGATTGGCGTTGTTTTTGCCCAGCAGGAATGCGGATTGCGGCGCGACAAGGGTCAAGCCTTGCAGCTGCACCAGGGCGGCGGTGATGGCGTCGGTCTGTCCGTCGGAAAAATATTCCTGCTTGGGATCGTTCGACAGGTTTTTCAACGGCAAGACCGTAACGGTCTGTTTGCCATTCTGGAGACTGCCGCCGGCCCCGGGAGAATTGCTTGACGCGATTTGCGAAACCCAGGGCGACTTTTGGCCGAACCACCACGCCGCGGCGCCGAGCGGCACCAAGGCCGCGGCGCCTGCCGCAATCAGTCCCCGGCGGTCGACCGCCTTTGCCGGCGGCTGGAGCTGTGGCGCCGGCTGGTCGGCCAGCAGATGCTCGATCACCGTGCCCAGGCGGTCCATGTGTTTTTCGAGCGGGGGCGGAAATATGTCCAGCCAATGGGAGGTGGAGAGGAAGTAGGCCAGCATTTTTCCCGGCTCGACATCCTCCCGGGTGCGCAGCGCGATCACCGGTATGCGCTGGTTGTCGGCCCGCGCCAATTCGCGCGCCATTTGAGAGGACTCATTGGCGTTGGACGTGAACAGCAACAGCATCACGCGCGCATTGCCGATCGCGGTGACGATGGATTCCGGCCAATCGGCGCCCGGCAAGATGTCCCGGTGCGCGATCCAGCAGGAGATGTTCTTGCGCGATTCCAGATGGGCGCAAATCTTGTTTGCGAGCGCCTTGTCCTTGGTCGAATAGGAAATGAAGACGTCGCGCGCCATTTTTACCCCGGCCCCGGGACAGGTTAGGAGGGGGCTGAGCACCTTGGCAAGCTGTCAAGGCCGGGCCGGCGGCGCGTTGCCGTCCTTGGTCGAAACCGCCATATTGGCATTGTTCCCATCGTCGCTCCCAAAAGTCCGCGATCATGCCGCGCCAGCATCCGCCCAAACCCAGATTCGCTCTTTCCGTGGGCATTATCGGCCATCGGCCCAATCGCGTTGCCGCCGACAGTTGGGAGAAAATCACCGCCCAAATGGGATTCGCCTTGGAGGCGATCCGCGATGCCGCAACCGACGCATTCCGCCGGCATGGCGATTTTTTCTCGGACGAAGCGCCGGTGTTGTCGGTGGTTACATCTTTGGCGGAGGGCAGTGACAGGATCGGCGCGACAGCGGGATTGAGCCGGGGCCTGCGCCTGGAAGTCACGCTTCCCTTCAAAGCGCAAGACTATGAAGCCGATTTCGCCGACCAGGCGTCGGTGCAGCAGTTTCGTCAGTTGCTTTCCACCGCGGCCAGCATTTTGGAAATTCCGGGCGAGCGCGCCCGGGAGAACCTCGCCTATGAACATGCCGGGCTGGCGGTCATCGACCAAAGCGACATTCTGATCACGGTGTGGGATGGCAAGCCGGCCGCCGGCCGGGGCGGGACGGCCGACTTTGTTCACGAAGCGGCGCTCAAGGGAATTCCGATCATCCGGATAGACCCGGCGCCGGCAAGCCCGATGCGCGTTCATTGGCGCGAGCCCGGGGGCAGAAGCTCGCAACGCACCTATTTCGACCGGGAATATAGTGAGACCGAAGATGGCATGAAGTCGGCGGTCGCGCTTGCCGTCGCCCAGATCGTCCGGCCGCCGAAATCCCACGAAGAGCGTTCCGCCATGCAGAATTTCCTGCGGCAGACGTTCAGGCCGTTCAACCTTTACGCGCCATTTCCATTTTTGATGGCGGTGCTGGGGGTGCGTGGATTGCGCGCCTCCGATTTCTTTCGCAACAGCCCCGACGGCGCCGCGCAAGAGCTCGCCAAGGCCGGGACGGCCCCCAATTCGGTTACGGCGGCTTACGCCTGGGCCGACGAATGCGCCGTATATTTCGGCCAGGCGTTTCGCGGGGCGTTTATCCTCAATTTCGTCCTGGCGGCGATGGTCACCATTCTGGTGACGTTCGGCCTGCACCCGCCCTATAGCGCATTGGAAATAATCCTGATCGCGCTGCTTGTTTTCAATACGTCCCGGGGCCGCAAAAGGCGCTGGCACGAGCTTTGGATACAATCGCGCGAGGTCGCGGAACGCATCCGGGTATCGATGTTGATATTCGCGGTGGGATCCAGGGCGGCGCTGCCTTCCGGCGATGTGCCGGCCTGGACCACCTGGTATGTCCGGGCGATCATGCGGCAGGCGGGACTGCGCAATGCCGTGCTCGATACCGCCTGCGTTTGCGCCATCAAGGATGAGATCGGCTCGTTTTTGGAAAGCCAGAAGCAATACCATCAGGCCACCGCCAGGCGGTTCGGAGCGATCCATGAAAGACTGGCGAGTGTGGGCAAATGGCTTTTCTATTTCACGCTTTCCATCTCGCTCACCGTCTTTGCGGTCGAGTTTCTGGGCCTTGCCCATATAACGCCCAAAATTCAGGGTTGGATCGTCGTAATCTGCGCCGGATTGCCCGCCTTGGGCGCCGCCAGCTACGGCATTCGCGTCATTGGGGATTTCGACGGCACGGCGTCGCGATCGGCCCGCATGGTATTTCAGCTGGAGGCGCTGATCCGGCGGTTGCATTCGGCGACGCCCAATTTCGAGATCCTGCGCGACGTCACCCATCGCGCCGCGGAAATCATGCAGGGCGACGTCGCAAGCTGGCGCCTGGTGGTGGAAAGCCGCGAGCTTGACATGCCCGGTTAGCGGACGGCCGTCAGGCGGCTTCTACGCCTTCCAGCTCCACCAAATTCCACAGCCGGAAATGTCCGCTTTGGGCCAGAAGCGGAGTGCCGTTTTCCCGGCGCCTCGGCCACCAGCCCGATCTCCTTCAACAGCAAATCGCAGTATTCGCGCACCGGGGCGTAATTGTTGACCACGCTGGTATGACATCCGCAAAACC
>CBHTTW010000033.1:0-14685 GCA_966096025.1 uncultured Alphaproteobacteria bacterium
CAAGAACAACTCCCGCTCGCTGCGCACCACCAGGCCGTCATCGTCCCGGTAAAATTCTCCATCCCGAGCGGTCAACTTGCCGAGGTCGCACGTTGCGCCGAACAGGAAAAGCACATTGATATCGTTGTTCGGGCTGGCAACCCAGGTAAGGCGCTGTTCCCGCTCGACGCCTTCGTGCCGGATACGCACAGTCTGATCCGGCAGCTTCACTGCCGTCAGCGGCAGCGGCCGACCGGCGCCGTCATGGCTTAAAAGGCCGGCCGAACGCATGGTCGCGTAAGCCTGATCGACAAGCGGCTGATAAGGCTCGAATTGCGGCGTCAACAGCACGCCATCCTCAAACAGCAGCAATTCCTCGAACAATTCCCGCACCAGGGCCTGAGGCGCCGCGCGCTCCACGCCATCGTCCGCCCGCCCGGTGAACAACGAGAATTTCCCGGGATTTACGCGTGCCTGCGCCGAACGCCGCACCGTCACGAGATAGCGGTTGTTCAGCAGAACTGTTCCGCCGCCCGACAGCCAGAACCAGGCGCCGGGCGCGATTGCGGCGCCGAACGCAATGTCGTTTTCCACCAGGTCGTTTTTACGCGTTGCGTCGAGATCGACCAGGAGATTACCGGGAGGTGGAAATATGCTGCGCCCTTCAATCAGCCGCACAATCTGATAGAAGCGCGGCATCAGCCCTCCGACATATAGCCCATCGTGGCATAGGTGACGCCGATGCCTTCCAGCTCGCGCCGGTTGAACATATGCCAGCCATCGAACAGGAGGACGGGCTTCCTGCGCCCCTGCAAGGCCTGAACCACATTGAACTTGTTGTTCAGATAGTGGTTGTTCATGACCAGAATGGCGTCGGCGCCGCGCACGGCAACCGCCAGATCTTCCGCCGGGGTATGGCCCAGGGCGCGGATGTCGGCCTCGCTTACGACAAAATCCTTGATTGCCAGATTTGCCTTGTTCAGCGACTTGATCAATTCCAGCGCCACGCTGTCGCGATAGTCGGACGTCTCCGGCATACCCTTGAACGCAAGGCCCACCAGAAGGATTTTCATCGCATCGACGTCAAGACCGTGGCGGCCGGCAAACTTCTTCAGTTTGGACAGAACATATTCCACGCCCCGTCCATTGATCGCGCGGCTAGCCTTGCCCAGGCTCGGCTTCAGCGAAGTGGCGATCTGGGGATGGGAATAAAGGTAGGGATCCTTGGAGAGACACAGTCCGGCAACGCCGGGACTGGGCATTGGAATGGGATTGCGCGGATAGCCTTCATTGGCCGCCTGGATCAGGCGAAAGGCGTCCACGTTGAATTCGTCGCACAGGAAGGCGACTTCATTGGCGAATGAGAATACCAGATCCCGGAACGTGTTGTTCATCAACTTGACCATCTCGGCGGCTTCCAAAGAGCCGACTTCGACGATGGTGTTTGTGATCTCCCCGAACAGCCGCGCCGTCATCTCCACGCTGGCGGCATCGATGCCTCCCACGATCTGGGGCAATGTTCTCAGCTCCTCCAGTGCGCTACCTTCCGCAGTACGTTCCGGGGCAAAGGCAAGGAAGAAGTCGCGGCCCGCGGTAAGACCGGACAATTCCAACACCGGCAGAACTTCCTTGCGCGTGGTGCCGACGGGCACGGTGGACCGGAGCACCACCAAGTCGCCGCGCTTGAGGACCTTCGAAATGGTGGCCGCGATGGTGCGTATCATGCCCATGTCGGGCTGCTTGTCGGCATTGACCGGCGTGCCCACCGAAATCAGATGAATGTCGGCCGCATGTTCGTCGGCGCGGCTGGTCAAGCGCAGCGGATTGGTATCCGCCAGCGACAGCAGCAGAGATTCCAGGCCTTTCTCGTAAAAGGTGGGCTGGTTCTTGCGCAGCTTTGCCAGCACCTCTTCATTGGTGTCCACACCGATTACGGACATCCCCGCATTGGCCAGGGTGCAGGCGAGTGTCAGACCGACAAATCCCAGCCCATAGACCGCGACCGCCTTTTCCTCGATCAGCGAGATGAGAATGTCGGCGAGGCGCACGACGTCCTTCAGCTTCCCGGCTTCATCGATCAGCACCAACTTGTCGTACTTCCGGTAATCGGTCCCACGCTGGCGCGCCTTCTCTATCACCGCCTGGCGCATCATCTTGGGGCTGAGACGATAGTCGACCGTGACCGGATCGAACTTGGCGATCACCTCGATGGGCGCGTCGACGCTTACATCGCGCGCAAGACCACGACGAATATCCCCATCGGTAACCACGCCGATGACCTTGCCCGCATCGTCCACCACAACAGCAATGCCGGCAATGAATCGGTTGCCGGGCTGGCTACCCATTAGGCGCACCGCTTCGCGGATGGAAGTCGCACGCTTGATCACAGCTTGAAATGTCATAACAGCCTGGAAAGTTCGTTGAGAGAGGAAATATGCGGCATACCGGCGGGCAGGTGACCGTCGCGATCAACCAGAATCGAATCGATACCGGCCGCAGCGCTGAGCTCTCGATCGGCCACGTCATCGCCCACCACCAGCATGCCGTCCGGCGCCGCGCCGGTCGCCCGGCCAATGCGCGTCAGATGCCCCCTGCCCTTGGCAAGCTCCGGCTGACTTCCGAGCACTTCGACGAAATGCTTGCGAATGCCGGCGGGCACCTTGCGTTCGACGAAATAGGAAAGTTCCGCCTGCGGCACGGAGGAAGAAAGGCAAAGCGACTTGTTGCGCGCGAGGAGAGCTTCCAGGCAAGGCAAGGCATCGGCAAACAGCGCAGCACCATCCAGCGCCGCGCGATTGCGCTCGAAAAGAGCTTCACTCATGGCATCAAAATCGGCGTCCCGGACACCCAATCCCGCGCCATGCGCGATCTTTTGGAAAATGACACGCCTGGGCTCGCCGGAATGGCGGCGATAGAGTTGCGCGACATCCTGCAGAGCCATCGATACGCCCCGTCCTGACAGCCAATCACTCACGACACCCGCGAAAGAAACCGTCTTAGCCGGCATCGAATCGAACAATGTTCCGTCCCAGTCGAATATGAAGACCAGCCTGAGTTGAAGGTCCGGAGGCAAGCATGTATCCAGCATAGTTGAAATTATTCAGAAAATCCGGGGCGTTAGCGCAATCTCAAAACAAACGGCTATTGCGTTGCACCCAACGCCTCGCTAAAAGCGGACCGGCTGGTTCCTTTGCAAAGAGGGGTAAGGCATATCCAGCCAAGTGCTTCCCGTAAAGGGTTTTTTTGCCAACGCCGCCCCCGGCAATGAGGTTCACACGGTGCTTTTGATCGCGGAGTTTTGCCAGAACCATAATGGAGATTTTGACACCCTCCGCCGCATGATAGACGCCGCCGCGGAAGGGGGCGCCACCCACGGCAAAATCCAGACCATCTTCGCGGATGATGTCAGCTTCCGGCCCGAATTCGAGACCGGCGAAACCGCGCCCGATGGCCGGACCCTGACGATCAAGCGCCCCTTCCAGGCGGAGGTGGACCGGCTGCGCCCGCTGGAATTGTCGTACGAACAGCACCGCCAGTTCGGCGACGCATGCAAGAGCGCGGGCATCGCGCCGCTCACCACCGCCTTCAATCTCAGCGCCGTCCCTTTCATCCGCGAGCTGGGATGGAAGGCGATCAAAATCGCCTCCTACGATTGCGGTTCTCTGCCGCTGATCCAGGCCGTGGCCGATAATTTCAGCGAAGTCATCGTGTCCACCGGCGCCACCTATGACGAGGAAATCGCCGCCGCCGCCGCCGCGCTGAACGAGCGCAAGAAGAGCTTCAGCCTGCTGCATTGCGTGACCATCTACCCCACGCCCCTCAGCGAGATGAACCTGGCCAGAATGGAATATTTGCGCCAGTTCACGCCGTCCGTCGGCTTGTCGGATCATTCGCTGGTATCGCGCGATGGTGTTAAGGCCGCGTTGGCCGCCATCCATCTCGGCGCGTCCGTGATCGAGCGCCATTTCACCATTCTCCCGCCCGAAGCCAGCCGGGACGGCAAGGTTTCCGTGACCAAGGAACATTTGCGCCAGATCAACGATTTCGCCGCCCTCGGCAAGGCCGATCAAGCGCGGTACCTTGAGGAGCATGTGCCGGAATTCGCGTCGATGATCGGCGCGGCGCGGCGCGAACTCAGTCACGACGAACTGCTCAACCGCGCGTACTATCGCGGCCGGTTCAGCAACAAGGTCGCGGGACGGCAGATTTTCAACTGGGAGAGAGACGCCGCTCTCGCTCTCTCACCGGTTACATCACTGGCAGGAGAATAGCATGGGCAGCGTAGGCGATGGCATCAAGGCGGGTTCCGCGAGTTGGACCTTTGCCGGCGATGTGGCCAAGGGATTCGACGACCACGTCTCCAAATCCGTGCCCTTTTACCATGAAGGCCACCACCTCACCTGCCAGTTGAGCGACTTCTTCATCAAAAAAGATTCGGTCTGCTATGAGATCGGCTCCTCCACCGGTTCGCTGACCGCCAAGCTCGCCAAGCACAATGAGGGCAAGGCGGGCGCGCGCTTCATCGGCATCGATATCGAGCCCGAAATGGTCAAGATGGCGAACCACAAGATCCGTGAGCAGGGCGGCCAGAAGAATCTGGAATTCGTCGCCGATGACATTCTGCAGATGGACCTTGAACCCTGCGACATGATCGTTTCCTATTATGTCGTTCAGTTCGTGCGCCCTTCCATGCGCCAGCAATTGATCGACAATATCTACAAGTCACTGAACTGGGGCGGCGCCTTTGTGTTGTTCGAAAAGGTTCGCGGCGCGGACGCCCGCTTCCAGGACATTTCGGCGCGGCTGTACGACGATTACAAGTTGGAACAGGGCTATTCGCCCGACGAGATCGTCTCCAAGTCCCGCAGCCTCAAGGGCGTGCTTGAACCTTTCTCCACTCAGGGCAACATCGACATGCTCAAGCGGGCCGGGTTCCAGGACATCATGACGGTTCAGAAGTACATCTGTTTCGAAGGCTTTCTCGCAATCAAATGACCACGCTCGAGCGCCCGGCGCCCTCATTCCGCATCAACTCCTTCGAAGAACGGCTGGAAGCAAAAAACAAGTTCGACGGCAACCTGGTCCACGGCGCCGGGAAGTTTCACGCCGTCACCAACCGGAGCGGCGTAAATCGCCCCTCCTCCGGCTACCTCATCCCCGAGCATGCCAAGGTCGTCGAAGATACGGGACGTGAGCGTTACGTCCGCAAGCCCGGCTTTTGGGAGGATGTCAACGAGTGCCCGGCCTGCCGGTCACCCAAGCGTCATTTCTTTCTGAGCCGCATGGGCCTGGACATCTACCGGTGCGAATCCTGTTCGCATCGTTATATGAGCCCGCGCGTGACCTTCGCGGCTGTCGGCGAAATATATCGCGACGACCGGACAGCCGCCGACATCTATACCCAGCCGCTGCAGATCCAGATCGACGAAATCAAATATCAGTACGGCCTGGACCTGATCGAGCAGTTGAACCCGCCGGCACGCGACAAGATCATGGACATCGGATGCGGCGCCGGCGTTTTCCTGAAGATGGCGGACCGCAATAAATGGCGGCACTGCATCGGCATCGACATCAACGAAAATTACAGCGACATTTACAGCCAGACGGCCGGCGTCCAATTCATCAACTCTTCCTTCGAGCGGATGAATCCGGAAAAGATAGGCCGCAACTATGACGTCATCTCAATGTGGAGCGTACTCGAGCACCTCTACGATCTCCGCTACATCCTTGACCGCATCAACGAAATGCTGAAGCCGGGCGGGCTGTTGTTCATCCTGGTGCCCAACGCCGCGTCTCTTGCGACTCGCTTGATGCGCGAACGCTCCCCGACTTTCAATTGGAAACACGTCAGCCATTTCACCCCCAAAAGCCTGCAGCGGCTGATGGAATTGCACAATTTGAAGTGCGAGCATTTCGAGACGGTGATTACCGAGATCGACAATGTGAAAAGCTACATGTCCGGCGAGTATCCCTATCACGGCCATGGCGATCCTGAACATTTGTTCGACTGGATCACTCCGGAGTATCTGCACCGCAATTTCCTCGGCAGCCGCCAAATCGGCATTTTCCGCAAGCCATGATCCGCGGAAAGCAACTGACGGCGATCATCCCGGTGCGGGGCGGTTCCAAGGGCATCCCCGGCAAAAACCTTCATCGCGTCGGAAAAGACACACTGCTCGAGCGCAGCATAAAGCTGGCGCAGCGCAGCCCCTATGTCGACAAAGTCATTGTCTCGACGGATCATCAGGAGATGTACGCCATCTCGCAAAAATACGGCGTGGCGATGCCCGCGCCCCGCCCCGCCGAACTGGCGACCGATCACGCCAAAACCGTGGACGTGGTGCTGCAAGCGATGGATACGGTTCCGATCCCGGACGGATATATTCTGCTTGTCCAGGCGACCTCGCCTCTGCGCACCCTGGCCGATCTTGACGGTTTCTGCAAAGCCTTCGACGAAGACACCAGCGGCGCCCAGGCGATCGTGACCCTGGTGCGGCACGACTCACCACACCCCGACAAAATTCAGAAAGTGGAAAATGGATTCGTCACCTCCTATATGGGCAAGGAGTCCATGGTGGCGCGCCAATCCCTGCCGGAAGTCTATTCGCTCAACGGCGCTTTCTATCTCACCGATACCGGGCAATTGCGCCAGAACAAAAGCTTCATGCCCAAGGGAGCGACCCTGCCCTATGTCATGCCGCATGAGCGCAGCATAAATTTGGACAATATGTTCGACGTCCTGGTGATGGACGCGTTGCTGGAAAAAGGCATTCTCAAAGCCGAGGAATATGACTGACGCCGCCGGGGCGTCAGGGTGTCATGGCGTCAGGACATCCAGCATCGTGTTGACCGGGTCGGCCGTCTCCACCTGCAGGAAACTGGCGGTCTGATCGGACGGCAGGCGCGGCAGCCGGGTCACGCGCAAACGCAGGTTTCGGTCGTTTTGCGCCAAGAATTCGCAAAGCTTTTCTCCCGCCGCCTTGGCGGCGGCGTATTCGCCCATGTCGGGCGGCGGGGCTAAAACCGCGACCGACGAGGGATAAAACATCTCCAGGGGCGCTTTGGTCAGGCCGCGCATGATTTCCCAGCAAGCGTAGAAGCCCTCCACATAATAGCGGCAGAATTCCGCAAACAGGGCGGCCGAGAATTTCTTGCGCTGTCCCACGAAGATCGCGGGGGTCGGAAAATAATAGACGTGCGTGGGCGTCCAGCCATCCTCCAGCAATCCGGCGAAAGACGATGGCGGACGCAAGGCGTCATAGCGCAATGTCCCGGCCCGTCCTCCGCCGGCGCGTATCTCATCAACCACCTTGGCCGCGTCAGCCTCGCCGGCATGGTAGGTCAAGCGCACATCGGCGCCGCCACTTGCCAGCAATTTGGCGCAGAGTTCCCCCAATCCGCGCGATCCGCCGATCACCAGGGCCCGGCGCGCGGCAAAGGCATCCGCCGCAACCCGTCCCGCCAGTTGCGCCATTGCCGGTTGCGGCTGCGGCGCGGGGCGCAGGAACGCCACGATCGTGCCGACGGCTCCGGGGGCGGTAAAGGCGATGGTGGCGCGGCTGAAGCGGCCGTCGAATTCCACGACCCGCCAATCCAGCCGCGGCGCCGCTTCGGGAAGCGGCGGCGAAAATTCGACATTCAGCTCCGAATAGAGCGAATAGAGTCCCGGGCACTCCATGCCCACAAGCCGCGTCGTGGCAAGCAGAATCGCGAGTTGAACGGCAGGCAGCGCGGCGGCTCCCGGCAGCAGCGCCTTGTAAGCCGCGAAATCGAATGTCAGCGGCACGTGCCCGGAAAGCCCGGCAGCAACGGCTGACAGGCGGCGCGGATCACCGCGCTCCGGCGCCTGCAATCCCACCGGCACGACAGTCGCCGACGATCCGGTCTGTTTGCGGATACGAACCATTTCGGCCCCACCGCTTTGCAGAGAAATCGATCCGGCCGCGGTCACGGCCTTGACGGCGTCACCGACACAGACCGGGGCGCGAAACAGGACGGACAGCTGCTTCAAGGGGCCCGGCTCGCTTTGTTCCAGCGCCCAAAGCGCCAGATGAATGCCGTGCACCACGGGCCGCCCGAAGGCGGAGCGGCGCGCGGCAAGCGGATCGACATGCAGTGGATTGTGATCTCCCGACATCGCCGCGAACGCGCGTTGGTCATCTAGGGAGAAAGCGCGCGCAGTCATTGAGCGTCGGCCCGGATGATCTTCGCGGCCCGCTCCGCCCACTGCACGGTGAAGCGGGGCCGCGGATGGATGAAGTCCGAAAAATCACCATCGTCCACGGCCTTTTGCAGATTCACATAGCGGACGTTGGGATAGCGCCGCACCTTCGCCAGCCAGGGAATTTTGCGAGTTTGAAAGCTGGCGAATTGCGGCATCGCCGCCGCGTGCCAAGAGGTAATGGGCATGTCCAGAATGATGAGCCGCACGCCGGCGGCCTGCGTGCGGCGCGCCATCTGGATCAAATGATGGAAGCCCTCGTCGGTCTGCGCCGAAACCGGTCCCACCTTGTCGTTCTGCCGGGCATTGAGAATGCGTTTTTCCTCATCGGTCAGCTGATGATGGTCCAGGTCCTCAATAGGCGCCATCATGAAGCGCTGGGGAGGCGTGCCGTGGCCGAGCCGCGCCAAGATCTTTTCCTTGGTGCCGTAATAGAAGGTATCCCAATAGTTGCTGCGGACAAAAGAGCCCAACAACACGGGCCGCAGCAGAAAATCCACCGTCATCATCCAGTCCGGCGGCAGGACCGGCCGCGGCGCCCCCTTGCCGCCCGGCGGCGGTTGGTAGAGGCCATAGCGCATCTCCTCCACTTCGATATGGGTGGGATAGCCCTCAAAACGCTGTTTGTCGGCGGTGAACAGCCCGTACCACAGACCCAGCACGATAGTGAGATGCTTGCGCCCTTCAGGAGGCGTCGCCTGAAGGATCAAATCCACGACTTCGTCGGTGGTCGTCATATTGCTGCCGCCCAGCGCCATATTGTGTATCTGCATGCCGCCCAGCGCCCGCGAGGTTTGGTCCGGGCGAAAACTTTCCATCACATCCGAAGCGCCGACGAACACGACTTTTCGGCCGGCATTGGCCAAGGGCCGCCGGCCATACACCATGACCCGCGGGTCCGAGGCGTAGATAGTTTCCTCCGCCACGCGCTGGCCAATCGGAACATTCCCATCCGCCGGAAAGGCCAACAGCGTCACACCAAGCGCCGCCAAATAGATGGCGGCCAGAAATCCGAATGTGATCAGGGCGTGGCGCAGCAGACCCATCAAAAACCCTTATAGATAAAATCGGGGGCACCCGCGCTCATCTGGACGATGGTGTAGAGCAGCGCAAAAATCAGCAGCGCGCTCCAGCCGCCGCGCGCTACGTCGGAGACGAACAGCCTGGAGGTGGGCGCCCGTTCCATCACCGCATAGAAGCGGTCGCACAGCGGGATTAGCGGCAAGGCCAGAAGAACCATCGCCAGGTATCCGGCGGCAATCACCGCCATTCCCGCGCCGGAGAAAAACAAACCCAGATGCACATCGTCCACCCACAGGGTAGTGAGGGTACTGGTGAAATAACCGAGGGTCAGCGCCCGCGATCCCAGCCCGTACCAGGATTTCTCCCGGAGGCTCTTGTAACCGCCCCGGCCCAGGCGGGCCGCCAGGCCGCTCTGCCACAATTTGTTGACCGTCACACCCGCTCCGATCAACAGACCGCACACCACAAAACTCTTTGTGCTGCCATGCCACAAACCCAGCAGGAAGAAGGTCACGAAATAGGCCGCCGCCCCAAGATAGGGAATCAATTTCGGGCCGGGCCCGGACGCCGCCAGAAATTTCATCACCGGATTGAAGACATACAGCTTGAACCAGTTGCCCAGCGTCATATGCCAGCGGGTCCACAGGTCCAGGAAACTTTCCGATTTGAGCGGCTGGTTGAAATTCTCCGGAAGCTGAAAGCCCGCCAGCAGACCCACGCCGATCACGATGTGCATATAGCCCACGAAATTGAAATAGAGGTGCGCGAAATAGGTGAGCGCGGTCAAAAGATAGAAGGCCAGCGCGGAAGGCGTGAATCCGGCGACGATGGCGGCATAGAATTTCGGCTCCGCCTTGCCCAGCACCTTGGCCGTGAAGACCGAAAACACCGAAATCATCACAAAGCCGAGCAGAACACGACCAAGAGCATCGTGAAACCTCGCGCCATCCATTGAGACGCGCAGCTCAAGCTGCGCGGCATGCTCCTCGTAGCGCTGTATTGGACCCGAAACAAAACTCAGGAACGAGAAATTGTAGTTGAAGTAACGCAATAGCGTAGGCGGCGGCAAGGCGCCTTCAGCCACATCCACGATCAGATGCAGCAACCGCATCAGGATATAGGGAAGGCCGACCGTTACATATACAAGGGGCAAAGCCGGCAAGAAGCCGATCAACGAATAGTGCCGCAGCCAGGCAAACGCCGCCACGAAAGCGACGATGACGATGCCCAGAGCCGCTCCGGTTCCCAGGCGCGCCGCCGCCAGCACCGCTCCATAACCGGCCAGGGCAAATCCCGCCAGAGGCACAAGCTGCAGCGGATCGGCGGCGAAACTTGCGACAAAGATCAGACTGAGTATTGCCAGCACCAGTTGGTGCACCAGCCCCAAAGGCGCAAGGCGCAGGGTGGTGACCGCCAGCAGGCAAAAGACCAGGAATTCCAGCGATGCGAATGCCATCTTCTGGCCCTTATGCTAGCCCGCTCCACAGCGTTGCATGATCAATCCGATCATTTCACCGACATTGGTAAAACCGCCGACTTCCGCGGCCTTGAACTTGATCCCGAATTCGCGCTCCACCCCCAAAATCAGGGTGATGTGCGCCAGCGAATCCCATTCCTCGATGTCGGCGGCAGTGGTGACATCGCTAATCTCGATAGTGTCGTCGTCGAATGTATTGCGAAACACGGTGGTGAGACGCGCCAATACTTCCCCATGACTCAGCATATTCTACTCCGCCATTTCCATTGTTCGCACGTAGGTGGTGCGCTCGCAGCCGGGAACGACGGCCAACCGCCAGCTTGTGACGCCGCCGTCATCCCCCGCCTTTTCGAAGCCGAGCCTTTCATACAGCCCGGATACCAGCTTGTTTTTCGCCGTCGGCCTGTAGGTCCCCAGGATCGCCCCGCAATTGCGGGCCCGCGCGATTCCTATAATTTCGTCGAGGATAAATTCCTCCATGCTGCGCGCCAATACCCGGCAGCTCATCACCCAGGTATCCACCACAAGCGTGTCCTGCTCCTGACGCAGGATCACAACCGAGATCAGTCCATTATCGCCGAAGCGGTCGCGCAACTTGAAGTACCGCACGACATGATCCGGCCGTCGCGCCATCGCCTGGAGTTCCGCTTCGGGATAACGTGTGGTGGTGAGATGAAACTGGTTGCTCTTGTTTATCAATTGGGCCATGCGCGCTAGATGGAAACTGTCCAGCTCGCCCACGCCCCCGATCATGGCAAGGCTTGTCAGATAAGACGCCGTGTCCTTGAAGGACATCTGCAACTCGCTGCGCCTGGCATTTTCCTGATACATGCGCGCCCGCTCGCGATCTTCATCGGAGAAGGACACAGCCTCGAAATAGGCGCCGCCCGCCAGCGCCGCGACATAGAATGCGGGATCTTCGGGCAATTCCGGCACTTCCACCATGGGAAGGAATTGGCGGACGATTTCTCGTTCCGCCGGATTGTCATCGACAAAGACCAGTGAATCCAGCCCCAAATTCAGCGTGGCGGCAATGTCCCGCAGGTTGTCGACCTTGTTGTTCCAATTGGCGCGGAACACCGCGATGTCGTCCAGCCGCAGCTGCATGTCCGGGTGGCGTTCGAATACCTCCCGGGCATTGGCGTCCTCATTCTTGCTGCAAACCGCCAACACGATACCGCGCTCCTTTAGCGCGCGGGCAAAGGCCTGAAAGGCGACAAAGGCCTCGCCATCCGCCTTCATTCCGAGCTTGATGCCATCGAGCCCGTCATCCCCGATCACGCCTCCCCAAAGCGTATTGTCTAGATCCAACACCAGACACTTCTTGGCCTGCCCCTTGGCGGCGGCGATGAGACGCGCGGCCTGGGAGGCGATCAGGCCGCTCGCATCCAGGTTGAAGGCATGTTTGGAATGAAACCAGTACCGGGTTTCAAACCATTGCCGCTTGCCGTACAGCGCCGCGACGTGATCCAGATCGAATATCACCACTCCCGCCGGCGCCGCCGCGCCCAGTTCATGATTGTATTGCCGCAGCACGCTGCGGCCGCCCCAGGGCGCGGTTCCCGACATGTTGCCGAAGGCGTCCTCGGCCGGAATGTCGGCATTGTTCTGCATCACGATGCAAGACAAGCGTTCGAGCAGCACTTGCCAGAGCTCGACCCAGAAATTCACGGCTTCGGAGACGGCGGCATTGACCGTTTCGCGGGATGCGCCCGCAGAGACGCTTGCACGCACGTCTCGATGGGAGGTGAACAGCCAGACAATATCCGGGCGGAATGCATACAATTCGCTTGTCTCGTCCAGCACCGTCTGGACGATCATGTCGAAAGGCGCGACATAAATCTCCGCGACAATCCCGACATTGAATAGCCAGTAGCGCAAGACATCCGCGAAATGATCGATCGTGCTGCTGGCAACCAGCGCGATCTTCAGCGAAAGCTGGCCGGGTTGGGCATCCTCGGGAATGGCGGCCAGAAGCCGGGCGGCGCGAGTCTGCATTACAAAAAGATCGTCGGGATGCACGGCGCCGCGCAGCAATATGGTCGCCCGCGCCGAATCGCCCGCTCGAAGTGCCTCCTTGGCCTGACGAAGACGCTGATTATCCGCTGACATCACTGCTTTCCCGCCCCCAAAAGAAGCGATCGCGAGGCATGAAAAGGGGATATTGGATCAAGTAAATAGCGTCAAGTCTGGCTTTGGAGCACCGGCGCTTTTGTGGCAGATTGCGCCCGGGCCAGCCTCGCCATGCTGCCCGACCATCAGGGCATTTTTCATGACCGCAACGGATTATCTCAAAGGCGTACAGGACGCCGTGCTGCGCCTTTGGCCGGAACATGAACGCGCCATGGGCCGCAATATTGAAGCTTGCTCGGAACGGGCCCTGCGCCACGCCGCCGAAACCGCGGAATTGATCACGCATATCGCCGCGGGCGACCTCAACCGGCTGGCATCAGGCTATCGCTGGATGTGCGGCATGATTCTGGAAGAGGAATTGTTTTTCCGCCGCGAGAACCGTTATCGCCGCACCTCTTTCGCGGAAGCCGATCGCGACGTCTATGCCCAGCCTGCCATCATGGGTCCCTATATGGATGGGCTGTTGCTGTCACAGGCAATCTGGTCCAATCACATAAAATCCCTGGACTTCTTCATCGAAAATTTCCTGCCGCGCAGATCGCCGGGCGGCGGGCATCTGGAGATCGGCCCCGGCCACGGCTTGCTGCTTTGTTACGCAGCCCGCAATGGTGAAACGGTCGAAGGCTGGGATGTGAGCGATGGCAGCCTGGTCCATACGCGCGCCTGCGCCGAACGGCTCGGCATTGCCGCGCGGCTGCGCCTGGCCCGGCGCAACCTGTTCGAAAGTCCGCAAGGCGCCTTCGACAGCCTGGTTTTGAGCGAGGTGCTGGAGCATTTGGAAGCCCCGGACAAAGCGCTGATCATCGCGCGTGACCTGCTCAAGCCCGGCGGCATCGCGTTCATCAACGTGCCCGTCAATGCTCCCACAATCGACCATATCAGCCTGTTCCGGACGCCCGAGGAGATATTCGAACGGATCCGGCTGGCGGGGCTTACGATCCTGGAAACGCTCACCGCACCGGCCGCCGGTTACAGCGAGGAACGCGCTCGAAAAGCGGCAGCAAGCATGTCCTGTTGCGTGATAGCAAATCGCCCCTAGAAACACATTTTTATTATATATTTCAGTTGGTTAAGCTACATTGACGGCCGTGCGGGCCAAATGTTAGACCGCTGCGGGCCATCGGGACCTACCCTTTTGAACTCCATAAGCCGCGAGATTTACGGGCAAATTGTTGCGCAGACGGGGCCGCTCGTCAGCGTGGGTGTCCCGACCTATAACCGGCCGGCCTTGCTCGCCGCCGCCTTGCGCGAATTGTCCGCCCAGACCCACGGCAATCTTGAGATCATCGTCTCGGACAATGGCTCGCCGGGCGACGCGACCCACCGGGTTGTGGAGGACGCCTGTGCCGCCGATCCGCGCATACGCTATGTGCGCCAAGAGCCCGCTCTGCCGGCGATCCAGAATTTCCGCTTCGTGCTGCAGGAAGCCAGGGGCGAGTTCTTCATGTGGGCGACCGACGACGACCGGCGCGAACCGCAATTCATTGAGACGCTGCTGAAAAAACTCCAGGCCGAGCCAGCGGCCATGCTGTGCTATTCCGAACCCTATCTGATCGAAAATGGCCGGCGGGGCGAAATACTCCCCAGCCCCATTGAAACCCGCTCCGGTGATCCCATAGTCAGGGCGCGCCAGGTGTTGTTGAACCAGAACTACAACAATGAGATTTGCGGCCTCTTTCGCCGCGCCGCTTTGGCGGATATGGATTTCACGCCCTATTACGGCAGCGATCACGGCATTCAGCTTCATGCGGCCTTGAAGGGCCACATCATCAAGGGCCCGCCGGGGCTATTCGGTCTCGGATTGGGGGGCAGGGGCGCCACGCCCGAGGGCGTCATTCGCGCCCTGGGCCTC
>CBHTTW010000034.1:0-14467 GCA_966096025.1 uncultured Alphaproteobacteria bacterium
CCCACAATGGCGGCCGACGCGGCCGGCCATAGCAGCCATCCCGAACCGGTGCCGACTTCCACCGCCAGCAACACACCGCCGATCACCAGCCAAAGGGCGAAAGGATTTTGCAGCAGCCAATCCATCTTTAGCCTCCAACCCTGGGAACCGAGGGACGCGGCGGTTGCGGCGAATTGGAAGGCGACCTGGGGCCGTCATTCACCACGCTTTTCACCAACTCGCCGATGCCGGCGATGGAGCCGGTGATGCCGGCCATGTCGGCGGGCACGATCACCGTCTTCTGCTGCGGACTGCGCGCCAGCTCGGCAAAGGCTTCGACATATTTCTGGGCAATGAAGTAATTGATGGCGTTGACGTCACCCTTGGCGATCGCCTCGGACACGATAGTGGTGGCCTTGCCTTCCGCCTCGGCGGACCGCTCGCGCGCCTCGGCGTCGCGGAAAGCGGCCTCGCGACGGCCTTCGGCCTCCAGGATCGCGGCCTGCTTGGCGCCTTCGGCGCGGGTGATGGCGGCTTGCCGCTCGCCATCGGCCTCGGTGATCACGGCGCGGCGCTCGCGCTCGGCCTTCATCTGGCGCGCCATGGCGTTGGTGATGTCGGGCGGCGGCACCAGATCCTTGATCTCGATGCGAGTCACTTTCACGCCCCAGGGATTGGTGGCGTGATCGATGGTGGATAGCAGCCTGGTATTTATCTGGTCGCGCTGGGACAGGACTTCGTCCAGGTCCATCGAACCCACCACGGTACGCAGGTTGGTTTGCGACAGCTGGGTGATGGCGTAATTGAGATTGTCGACACGATAGGCGGCCTGGGCCGCATCCATCACCTGGATGAAGACGATGGCATCGACCTGCACCGAGACATTGTCCTTGGTGATCACGTCCTGCTGGGGCACATCCAGCACCTGTTCCATCATGTTGACCTTGCGGCCGATGCCTTCGACAAAGGGCGTCAGGAAGGCAATACCGGGCGGCAGGGTGCGGGTGTAGCGGCCAAACCGCTCCACCGTATATTCGCGCCCCTGGGGCACGATCTTGATGGCCCGGAACAGGATGATCAGCGCGAGGCCGACCGCAACAAGCGCGACAATCTGCATGTTTGCCCTCAAATAACCCGACGAAGCAGACAGAACTTATCCCGCCCCCGATTCCGCTTCCATCGCTAAATCCGCTAGAATGCGGCGAAAGAGTGCCAGAATGGAGCAGCCGCGGACCCGAGCAGAGCGAGGGCCCCGCCGTGCGACCGTTAAATAAGACAGGGAGACAGCATGAGCGGACCGAATCGACGGCATGCGCTGGGCGCGGTGGCTGGCCTCGCCGGGCTGGCGGCGGCGACCACCGCCCAGGCCCAAAAGCGCAATGTCACTGAGAGTCTGTCAGACTTTGCCGTGAACCTGGATACCTGGTTCAAGCAGGTGCCGTTCGAGCAGCGCTTTGCCCTGGCCAAACAGCACAATTTCAAATTCATCGAATTCTGGCCGGCCGACCGGCCCAATGGCACCAAGGCGCCCGCCATACGCGACTTGTGCAATGCCAACGGCCTGACGGTGGTGCAATTCGCGCCCGCCTGGCCCAACTTCGCCGACCCCGCCAAGCTGCCCGATCTGCTCAAGACGACGGAAGCCGCCATCGCCGATGCCCGCATCCTGGGCTGCACCCAATTCACCGTCACCGGCCATTCCCTGATTGAAGGCATGAGCCGTGAAGCGCAGCTGGCGGGCTATCAGGCCGGGCTGACGCGCATGGCGCCGATGCTGGAAAGCGCCGGCATGACCGCCCTGGTCGAGCCCTTCAACCGGGTCAATCACCTCAACCATCTGCTCAACGGCTCGCAGCCGGGACTGCCTATGATGCGCGCCATCAACTCGCCGCGCGTCAAGCTGTTGTGGGACTTCTATCACATGCAGTTGGAGGACGGCGATCTGATCGAGAAGTTCACCGCGGGCATCGACCAAGTGGCCTATGTCCAGATCGGCGATGTGCCGGGCCGCCACCAGCCGGGCACCGGCGAGGTCAATCACACAAACCTGCTCAAGGCGGTACGCGCCGCGGGCTATCGCGGCAAGATCGGTTTGGAATTCATCCCGCTGGACCAGAACGACGCAAAAGCGGTGCAGGACATGCTGGCGCTGGGTGTCAGCTAGCCTAGTGTGGCGGTCCGGTTTCGGACCTCAGTTTTGACGGCGCATCGCCCACCGGCCAAACCAGCGGCCCGTAATGCGGCGGCGTGGTACCGAATTCATAAGCGCCCAGATCCGGCGCCTTGCCGGTAAAGCCGTCGGTGATGGTGGGAAGCTGGATGCCCTTGTCGATCGCGGCCGAACGAGGCTTAAGACGGAAATCCAGCGTCTCGGGCGCATAAAGCGTGCGCGGATCGCTTTCATCCGTCGGCTTGACGTTCACAAAGGCATCCAGACCGACTGTTATGCTGTGTTTGTCCTGTCCGCTGCCTTTCTGATAGGCGGCCAGACTGTCATAGGCCTTGCGCGTGCCCCCGCCATTGGCGCTGTCGAAAGGCGGCCCATCCCAGGCAAAGCTGCCGGGCACCGGATTGGGACCAAAGCCGTTGTAATCCGACGTCGAATAAGGCGTGAAGGTCCTGACCAGGAAGATCGGCTTCTTCCAGCCGTCGCCCACAATCAGATTGTTGCGGAAATGCAGGCTGGAGGCCGGACCCACCGCCCCCGCCGCGCCGATGAAGGTGTTGTTATAGACCAAAACCCCCGAAGGATTATCCAGCACCTTCAGCCCGCCGGCCGTGGTGGTGTTGTAGGAGATGTTGCGGAAGATATAGGCGGGACCGCCGAAGATCGGTTGGACGCTGAAGCCAGGCTGGGCGGTGTTGACGCAGCGATTGTCGAAGGCGCGCATATTATGCACGCCTCCGTCCAGCTCGATGCAATTGTCGGTGATGTTGAACATGTCGTTGCCGTAAAAGTCGACCGACGCGCCATATTCGCCCGGCGCCGGGCTGGGATTGCCGAAGGTGGCGTGATCGATGCCGTCATGGAAATTGGCGATGTAATTGTGCGCCACGACATGGCCCTGGCCATAGACCTTCACCGCATACTCGTCCTTGAGCAAGGCGGGGAAACCGGGATATTTGCCCCACACATTGGCGCCGATCCAGGCGGTGATGGCTCTCGGATCGTGACGGCCCAGGAAGACGTTGTTGGCGATGTAATAGTCCTTGGACTTGGCCCAGTCGTTGCGCACCACCCGTCCGACATTGATGGCGCGGCTGTTGACCAGGGTGAATCCGTCGGCGCCGATGATGTCCTTGATGCCCAAGAGAAAGCCGACATTGCTGTTGCGGATGGTGACGCCGTCGAAATAATTGTAATTGGCGGCTTGCAAATTGAAGAGCGTGTCATTGCCGTCGCCGTCGAACACCACTTCGCCGTCGCCCGCCGCCTTGATCACGATGGGCCTGTCCGGCGTGCCGCTGGCGGTCAGATAATAGGTGCCGTCGAAGGACGTGCCGTAATTTTCGATGCTTTTGTCGAAGCCGCCATAGACAAAGCGGTTGTCCTTATAGACCCCGGCATGAACCAGGATGACATCGCCGGGCTTCACCCGCGGCGGAAAGACATTGTGATGATCGCTTTCGTCGGCGCCGATATAATAGGCCGCGAGAAGGCCGATGAATTCATTGGGTCCCAGCGGCTCCCTATGGCTGTAGGGATAGACATGATAGACCTGCCCGCCGCCGGCCGGTTTGGGTACGGCGCGGGTGCGCACAGCGACGGTTTTCTCCGCCGCGCCGCCATCCGGATCGCTCATGACGAAATGGACTTCATATTCGGTATCGGGCTGGAGGTTCAGCACACTGCCGGCAAAGCCGGGCGGCACGGTGTAATTGTAGTAATTGGGCCCGAATTGCGGCTTGGGGCCGGCGATGAATTCGCCGCCCATGCGGAACAGCGGCAAAGCGGGTGACCACTGGCCCTGCCCGGCCTTGCGATAAGTCACGGCCACGGCGGCATTGCGATTGTCGTCGCCACTGATCTTCCATTCAAAACCCAGCGAAAGAAGCGTGGGCCGCTCAATGACAAAGTCGCCGGGGGTGACCGCGTTATCGGCCGCCGCCTCGCCCGTCAGCGCGGCCAGCGCCGCCATGGCCAGAAGAATTTTGCGCATCCCGTCCCCGCCCATTTCTGTTATCGCTAACACTAGGCCGGTTCGGGGGCGGACTCAACGTCTTGCGCTAGAGCGCGCGCGCCGAAAATGTATCGCAGGCATCCACCTGCCCGCTGTCCAGGCCGCGCTGGAACCAGCGCACCCGCTGGGCGCTGGAACCATGGGTGAAGGAGTCCGGCACGACATAGCCCTGCCCCTCTTTCTGCAGCGTGTCGTCGCCGACGGAGGAAGCGGCGCGCAACGCGCCATCGACATCGCCATTCTGCAAAATCGCGAATTGCCGGTTGGCGTGATAGGCCCACACCCCGGCATAGCAATCGGCCTGCAATTCGGTCCGCACCGAGTCGCTATCGGAGCCGCGCGAAGGCCCGCCGCGCCGGTCCATCACCCCCAACAGGTTCTGGATGTGATGGCCATATTCATGGGCGATGACATAGGCGCGGGCGAATTGGCCCGGCGCGCCGAAGCGCTGATCCAGTTCATTGAAGAATGACAGGTCCAGATAGATGTGGGCATCGCCCGGGCAATAGAAGGGTCCGGCGGAAGACTGGCCGGTGCCGCAGCCGGTGGGGGTGGCATTGTCATAGGCCGTGAAAGTGGCGGGCGAGAAACGGTTGCCATGTTCGCGCATCAGCGGCGCCCAGACATCTTCCGCCGAGCCGATGACGCGGCGGGTGAATTCAAAGGCCGCGTCATCGCCGCGCGGTCCGCTTTCCTGCCGCACTTGCGGCTGCGGCATCGGCCCGCCGCCATCCAGCAATTGCGAGGGATCGACGCCAAAGACCAGCGACAGCACGATCACCGCGACCAGGCCAAGGCCGCCGCCGCCGAACACCATCCGCGGGCCGCCAAAACCGCCGCCGCCATAACTTTCGCCGCGGCGGTCCTCGACATTGTCGGAGGGGCGAAGATCATCCAGACGCATGCATGCTCCATCTTCCGCCCCTGGCCAAAACTAGGGCCAGAGTGGGTGCGCGTCTAGGTGAGAATGCCGAGCGCCGCAATCACGCCGCCGGCGGCAGCGGCGGCGGGATAAAGAAGTTCCGACCAGGAATGCAGAGGCTTGTCGCTGCGTTCCCATTCCAAGGCGCTCAGGGCGCGCGATTGGGTGCGGGCAAAATGATAGTCTTCATGGCGGTAGTCGGCATGGGCAGAAATTTTGGACATGACACCTCTCCTTGGACCCTGGAACCGGGCTGACAGGAGATGGGGAATGTCCGCGAGAAAGCCGCCTATCCCTTGGTATGACTGTTATCCCAAAAGCGCATGCCCCCGCACTTGAAATGCGGGGGCATGGCCCAGTCAATATAACTCCGCGACTTTAACACGGCGCGCCGTCAAGCGCGCCGCGAGGCCGGGACGTCGTTCAGGTCCCGTCGGTACGCTTGGTAAAGGCGCGGCCAAGGTCCGCCGCCGGCGAATCGCCGCCGGTGCAGATCATCACGCCGTCCTTGAGCTGGTTGATGACATAATTGCTGCTCTTGGGATCGTCGCTGCAGGCATTGAGGAACTTGATGTTGGCGGCCTTGGTGGCGTCCAGGATGCGCTTGCGCACCGCCGTCATATTGGCCGCCGCGTCACCGCGGCCACCCGCCGTGGCCGGATTGCCCACCAGATAGAAGCCGTGATCGCCCGGGCCCCATTCGGCAAAAGCAATGCCCGGCACGCGCACGGAAGACTCCACATTGGCGTCGGCGCGCGGATTCTCGATCTTCAGCCCCAGGATGATCTCGCCGTCGGGATTGAGCGGCCAGGGTTCGGCGCGCTGCAGATATTCCGCCGGCGTCAGTCCCCAGATTTTGGAGGCGAAGCTCTGGCTGCCATTGCCGCGGAAGCCCTGGTTGACGCCGGGAACGACGGGCGCGAAGGGATAACGCGAGGCTTCGACCATGATCTTGGCGGCTTCCGGGCTTTCGGCATTGCAGAGCAGGATGCCGTGCACGCCGGCCGCCAGCGCCTGCTGGATCATCCAGGCATTGGCGCGCACCACATCGGCGGTGCCTTGGATCGGCAGGGTGACGACCACCGGCACGGTGGGATGACCGGTGCGGGTGCCGACTTCCTTCAGCCCGCGCATGAATTCGCGCAGCTCATGGAAATCCAGCGCGCCATGCTCCATTTCATAGGTGATGTAGTCGGCCTTGGTATTGGCCATCCGCTTGCCGTCTTCATAACCGCCGGCTTCAAGCTGGGCGTAATAGACGGGCTGGCCCTTGAGCCACATATCGATGACGCGATTGATATGTTTGCCGGTGCGCATGGGCTTGGTCGGCATGGCCGGGAATGTGCCGGCCGCGAAAGCCGGAGCGTTGGGCTGAACCTGGGCGCCGGCAGGCACATAGGTCAGCGCTGCGACGGCCAGACCGGCCATCAAAAGATGTTTGACTTTCATGACGTTTCCCCTTGCTTGTGAAAGCTGTGTAACCTTAGTCCAACACAAGATCGGGGCTTTGTCTTCCAAAGATTGGAGCGAAATTCGAGCTAGGAACGCCCATTTCGCGGGTGCAACCGTGATTTTTGTCGGCCGCGTCAGCCGGTCAGCGTGACGTGCTTGGCGGCAAGCTGCGCCCGGATCGCCAGTTCCGCCGCCAACAGGCACTGGGTCTGGTCCTGGGCGGTATGGGTCCGGTTCACGATATCGGCGACGAATTGCGGCCCGAAGGGCAGCGCACCATTGCTGCAATCGATAAAGCGCGCGCGCTTGCCGTCCACCAGGAACATGTTGTTGCCCTGTTTGGACACCGCGACATTGGTGTATTTGCGCAGCTCGATATAGCCGTCGGTGCCCAGCACAAACAGCCGCCCGTCGCCCCAGGTGCCCAGCCCGTTCGGCGTGAACCAATCCAGCCGCACATAGCCGAGCCCCTTGTCGCCCTGAAGCATCATGTCGCCGAAATCCTCAAAGCGCGGATGGTCGGGATGACGGACATTGGCGACTTGCGCCGCGGCGACCTCGGCCTTGGTCGAGCCGGTATAGAAAAGAAACTGGTCGATCTGGTGTGAACCGATATCGCACAGGATGCCGCCATACTGCGCATTCTCCCAGAACCAGCCGGGACGCTGGCTGCCGCCGCCATTGTCGCCGGCGCGCTGGATCACCTGATGCGGCGCGATATTGATGGTCTGGATCACCTTGCCGATGGCGCCCTGTTTGATCAGCTCCCCGGCATGGACCGCGGCGCGCACTTCCAGCCGTTCCGAATAGAGAATGCCGTAGATGCGTTTGGTCTCCGCGATGGTTTTCCGGACCAGCGCCAAGTCGCTCAGGGTGGTGATGCCCGGCTTGTCGGCAAGAAAATCCTTGCCCGTCTTCATCACGCGCACGCCGATCCCGGCCCGCTCATTGGCGACATGGGAGGACATCACCAATTGCAGGGACGAATCCTGCACCACTTCATCCTGGCTGCGCGCCTGCTTGGCGTTGGGATAGCGTTTGGCGAAGACCGCGAGCTTGTCCGGTTCCGCCCCCCAATAGGAGACAAGCTCGCCGCCGCCGCGCTGAATCGCGCCGATCATGCCATGGATATGGTCATGGCTCATGCCGCAGACACCGAAGCGGATGTGATGCTTGGGGGTCTCAGGCGGCTGCGGCGACAGACTTTCAATTTGCGTATTGGCATTTTGCGCATTGGCCGGCGTCATCGCCGCCATCAATGCGGCCGATCCCAGCCCCACCGCCTCCAGGATTTCGCGCCGCTTTTTCATCGCTCTATTTGACCTTGTTGACTTTGAAGAGCTCGCCCCTCACCCGCATATTGTAGAGATCGGTCGCGGTGCCGTTGGTGATATCCACCTTATAGGTCGCGGCCGGCCGGTTCCATTTGGCGATCTTGATGTCGGACTCCGCCTGTTGCCAGACATGGCCGTCCGCCATGGTGACGGTGAACTTGCCGTTGCGGCTGAAGCCGTAAGCCGCCATCGGCATATTGTCGGCCAGCGGCTTGGTGTTGCCGAGCACCGCGCTGAGGAAGGTTTGCGGCTTTTCCCGCACCGGCTGCGGCGCCCTCCGCGCCACGGTCGCGCCGCCATAAGCGGCGCCCGGCGCGGGCACCAGGCGCGTCTGGCTTTCCGGCGCGGGCGCAAGCCCCAGCGTGGCGCGCATCGGTTGGGCCGAACCATAAAAACAATCCAGCCACACCCGGTTGTCGGGAATGCCTTCGCAGCGCCCCGCCGCATCCATCACCGCATCGCGCGTCGGCTCGGCGCAAGCGGGATATACCGCTACCAACAAGATCGCCGCCGATACCCATGCGGCAGATATACGCTTCATGTCATGCTCCTGTGCGCGGCGTGGAATGAACGATCATGCACCGCCCGCCGCTTGCCGGATCGAGTTTGAGACCGGGCTGATCGGAAAGCCAGACAAAATCGATCTTGTTCCACGGATACAAGATTGCTTCCCGGTCGCCCACCAGCACCGCACCGCGGTCCAGCGCCAACATGAAGGACTTGGCCATGTCGCGGCGCTCGCCGAAGACCTCGACGCATTGCACGCTGCGGGCCTGGCTGAGGGTGAAGCTCCAGCCCTGCGCCACCATCGCGGCAAAAGCGATAATGACCGCCGGCGCCCAGTCCCGCAGATGGGCGCTTTCCTGCCGGGTCAAAAAGGATCGCATCACCGGCCTGACCGCATAACCCATAGCGATCGCCAGCATTGGCGTGAACAAGGTGCCGACCGGCCATTTTTCCGAGAAGAAATAGAAGGCGGTATACAGGATCACGAAGGCCGGGCTCAGGGTAAGCACCGGCGGGCAGAGATGGTCCCAACTGTTGAAATATTTGGCGCCGCCGAAAACCAGCAGGATCACCACCGCCACCGCAACCATGGGCAGGAAAAACGAACCCGCCAGCAGCGCGGCGGCGACGAAGTCGTTGAAATCCATCAAGCCCAGAACGGACATATTGTTGATGGTGAGAACCTCGCCCCAGACGAAAGCAACCGCCAGCACAAAGAAGCTGGCCGCCACAACCGATATGTAGGCGCTGGGCTTGTCCAAGATCTACCAGTTCAGCAATTTTTGCAGATTGCCGCCCTTGACCTTGGCGATATCGGCCGCCGCATAGCCCTTCATATGGATGTCGGCCAGTTTCGGCGAGCCGCCGCTCCACACGATCCGGTCCGCCCCATATTCGCGGATCAGCCGGCTGGTGAAGGGTGTCACGCTTTGGAAATTGGGCGCATCGGTGGCGATATAGTCGATGCCGGAAATTTTCATATAGACATTGGGCAGTTTGGCCAGTTCCAGCATGTTGGCGAATTCATAAGGATTGCCCAGTTTTGGTTCGCCCATATGGTCGATCAGCACCTTGCAGCCGGGAAAGGCGCGGATGGCGCTGGCCGCCTGCAACGCATAATTGGGGCCGATATGCAGTTCGATCACCAGGCCTGCATCCACCGCCGCCTTCCACAGGGCCCGGACATAGGGAGCGGCGAACGATTCCAGATACACTTCCTTGCCGCGATGGGCGTGGAAGCGGGTGGAGACGATGCGCGGCTCCCGCTTCACCAGGGCCGCCAGCTTCTTCGGCGACTCCGGATTCTTGGGATAGAACAGGCTGGTGGCCTTGAACTTGTCCGGCGAGGTGCGGCGCAGGCAATCCAGCACCAAAGTGTGGTCGTCGCCATACGGTTCGGGCTGCACGAACAGGGCCTTGTCGATGCCGAATTCCTTCATATGCGCCTCATAGGGCGACAGCGGATCGGCCGGCAGCTTGCTGGTGTCGGGCTTGTAGACGGCGTTGGGGTGGAAGGGGAATTTGGCCACATTGGAGCTGAACATATGCGCGTTCCATTCCACCACCGGGCTGTCGGCGGCGAAGGCCTGCCCGCCCGTTGCGGCGGCGGCGCCCATCAAAGCCATGACGTCGCGGCGGTTGATCATGCTCTACCCCATTGCTTTTGCTGATTGGTGAAGGGATACCATGCCCGGCGGATGCGGGAAATATGGATAGAAAAGCCCTGAACGAGGAGGCCATCGCGCTGCACCGCAGCGGACGGCTGGCGGAGGCGGAAGGCCTGTATCTGCGCCTTTTGGCGGATGATCCGCGCGATTTCGACGCCCGTCATTTGTTGGGCGTGATCCGCGCGCAGCAAGGGCGTCTGGACGAAGCCCTGGGCGATCTCGCGCTGGCGCTCGACATCAAGCCGGACGATGCCGATGCCCTGCTCAACCATGCCAATGTCCTGAAACTTCAGGAGCGGCTGAATGAAGCACTTGCCGGATTTGGGCTGGCGCTCGCCGCGCGGCCCGGCTGGCCGCAAGCCGAGAACAATCGCGGCACCGTGCTGCAGGCGCTGGGCCGGCATTCCGAAGCGCTCGCGGCTTACGACCGCGCCCTGGCGGCGGCGCCCGACAATGTCGAAGCCCTGAACAATCGCGGCAGTGTGTTGCAGGAGCTGAAACGCCCGGCGGAAGCCTTGAGCGCTTATGACCAGGCGCTGAGGCTGGCGCCGCGTTTCGCCGCCGCCTTCAACAATCGCGGCAGCGCGCTGTTGGACCTCAAGCGCTTCGCCGACGCGCTGTCCTGTTTCGACCGCGCGCTGAACTTGCGCCCTGATGACGCCCAGTTTCTCAACAATCGCGGCAATGCCTTGCAGGGATTGATGCGCTATGACGAAGCCTTGAGCGCCTATGACCAGGCGCTGGCGCGCCAACCGGATTATCTGGAAGCCTTCAACAATCGCGGCGAAGCTTTGCAGCAGCTCAAGCGGCATGAGGAAGCGCTGGCTTCCTATGACCGCGCCCTGGAAGCGTCGGGCGATGTGCATGCCTTTGGCGGCGCGGCGATGGCCGCGCTCAGTCTCTGCGACTGGTCCCGCACCGCGAAAATCGGAGCACAGCTGGAACGCCGCATCATGGCGGGGGAAACCATCTCGCCCTGGGCGTTTTTGGGCTATAGCGGCGATGAAGCCTTGCAAAAACAATGCGCCGCCAATGTGATCCAGCGGCGTTTTCCCGATCCGCCGCCGCCTTTGGCGCGTTCGGGTTACAATCACAAGAAAATCCGGCTTGCTTACATATCTTCCGATGTCAGCCATCATCCGGTCGCCACCGTGGTGGTGCAATTGATCGAAAAGCACGACCGGGAAAAGTTCGAGATCGTCGGCATCGGCACCAATGCCGACGACGGCAGCGCCCAGCGCCGCCGCCTGATCGGCGCCTTCGACCAATTCATCGACGCGCATCAGCACGATCCCTTGTCCGTGGCACAGCAGATACGCGCGATGGAAGTGGATGTGCTGGTGGACCTGAACGGCCACACCCAGAACGACAATTTCGATGTGCTGAGCTTCCGCCCGGCGCCGGTGCAAGCCTCATGGCTGGGCTATGCCGGCACCACCGCCGCGCCGTTCATCGATTATGTGATCGCCGACCGCATTGTCGCTCCCGATGCCAGCGCCTTTACGGAAAAACTGGCTTATCTGCCCAACAGTTTCTTTCCGCTGGATACCAGCCGGGCGCTTGGCAAACTTCCCAGCCGCAGCGAAGCGGGATTGCCGCAGGACGCTTTCGTCTTCTGCTCCTTCAACAACAATTGGAAACTCACCGAGGCGGTCTTTGCCCTCTGGATGCGGCTGCTCTTGGCGGTACCCCACAGCGTGCTTTGGCTCAAACAGGCTGGCGGCAAGGCCAAGGACAATCTGCTGGCCGCCGCGAAAGCGCATGGCATAGCCGCTGATCGCTTGATCTTCGCACCACCCGCGCCACTGGACGTCCATCTGGTCCGCCATCAGCTGGCCGATCTGTTTCTGGACACCCTGCCCTACAACGCCCATGCCACCGCCTGCGATGCGCTTTGGGCGGGACTGCCGGTTCTCACCCGCCGCGGCACCGCCTATGCCGGGCGCGTTGCCGCCAGTCTTCTGACCGCGGCGGGATTGCCGGAGCTGATCACGGAAACTGCGGAAGAGTATGAACAGCTTGCCCTGGCGCTGGCGCGCGATCCCGCAAGGCTTCGCGCTTACCGCGACAGGCTGACGGCGGGCCACGCCACCGCGCCTTTGTTCGACACGCCGCGTCTGGCGCGCGACCTGGAAGCGGCCTATCTGCAGATGCTAACTGCCGCTATGGAGCGATGAGCGAATCCGGCCCACCGTTTCCGGCGAAACCACCGGCGCCTGGTTGCCCCAATTGTTGCGCACATAGGTGAGGATATTGGCGACAGAATCGTTGTTCAGGCGCCAGCCCAGACTCGGCATGCCCGCACCGGTGGGCGCCGCGGGTGTAGCCACCGCCTTGCCGCCCGCCAGCACCATCCGCACGATGGTGTCGGCGCGCACCTGGGTGATATTGGCGTTGCCCGCCAAGGGCGGGAAAATCGCGCTGCCCTTGCCGTCGCGGCCGTGACAGGCGGCGCAGCTGATGTCGTACGCCACCGCGCCCGCCTTCATCTGCGCCTCCACCCCGGTGGCGGGGCCGCCATTGCCGCGCGACGGTGGCAGGTCCTTGAGATAGACGGCGATGGCATTGAGATCGGCTTGCGTCATTTGCGATGTGGAATGTTCCACCACTTCCGCCATCGGGCCGGACGCCATGGAGCGGCTGCTACGCCCCGTTCCCAGATACTCGACAATGTCGGCGGCGCTCCAGGCGCCCAAGCCGGCATGGCGGTCGCCGGTCAGGTCGGAGGCGAACCAGCCTTGCAGGCTGGCGCCGGTCAAAGCGGGGCCCCTGTCGGCGCCGAAGCTATTCTTGGCGGTATGACAGGCGCCGCAATGGGCCGGGCCATTCACCAGATAAGAACCGCGATTCCAGGCAGCGCTTTTGGCCGGGTCCTGCGGGATCGGCTTAGGATTGAAGAACAGCGCGTTCCAGCCCAGCATCCCGATGCGCAGATTGTAGGGAAAGCGCAGCTGATTGACGTTGATGCTCTTCTTCACCGGCTTGACGGTTTTGAGATGGTCCCATATGGCGGTGAGGCTGGCATCGTCGAGATGGGCGTAATAGGGATAAGGCATGGCGGGATAGAGACGCTTGCCGCCCGGCGCCACGCCCTTGGTCATCGCTTTCTTGAAATCCTCGGCACTGTAATTGCCGATGCCGGTTTCCTTGTCCGGCGTGATGTTGGGCGCCAGAAGCTTGCCGAAGGGCGTCTGCAATTCCACCCCGCCGGACAGGTCCTTGCCGTGACAGCCCGCGCAATCGCCGATGACGGCTTGATATTTCCCCGCACTGACCGTTTGTGCGCCGGCGGGCATAGCGAACGCGGCGAATGCGGCGGCCAGAAGGCCCTTCTTGATCATCTTCATGCGTGCACCAATGCGCCGGGGGATTTGATGTATTTGGTGGTGATGGCCTCGGCCGCCCAATAGGCCAGCGCCCCCACCGGACCGGTGGGATTGAGGCCGGCATTGTGCGCAAAGGCGGAGGCCCCGATGACAAAGACATTGGGCACATCCCAACTCTGCAGATATTTGTTCACCGCGCTGGTCTTGGGATTGCTTCCCATGATCGCCCCTCCGGTATTGTGCGTGCTTTGATACGGGACCGAGTCCCAGCCCTTTTTGATCCGGGACACCGCGGCGAATCTGGGATTGAACGCCTTGGTGATCTTTTCCATCTGATCGGAAATGAAATGCGACATGGCGATGTCGTTGTCGGGGAAATCGAAGGTGACCCGCAGCAGCGGCCGCCCATGCCGGTCGGTATAGGTTGGGTCGAGATCCAGATAATTTTCCCGCACCGGATAGGATGAGCCCTGGGAGGAGAAGCCCATGGAATTCTGGTAGCCCTCCACCGTCGCCTGTTTCCATTTGGCGCCCCAGCGCGGACTGCCGGGCATGGTCGGGCGATTGCTGATGGGCCGGCCGTTGCTGACCACGCAATTAAGGCCCGCGCCGCCGACGAAATCGACTTTGGAATGGTCGAAAGCATCGCCGTTGAAATCGTCCATGCTTTGACCCAGCGAGCCGGCGCCGATGAAGGGATTGAAGCGCTTGCCCTCGAAGAACATGCGGGCGCCGCTGCTGGTCTGGTAGCAATAATTGCGTCCCACCGTGCCTTGGCCGCTGACCGGATCATACTGGGCGCCGATCTTGGACAGAAGCATCATGCGCACATTCATCAGGCCATAGGCGCAGAGCAGCACCATGTCGCCCGGCTGTTCAAATTCCGCGCCATTGGCATCGATATAGGTGACGCTTCTGGCCATCTTTCCATCTTGGGTGAGATTGACCTTGAGCACTTCGCAATCGGTGCGCGCCTCGAAATTCGGATTCTTCATCAAGACCGGCAGAACGCAGGTTTGCGGACTGGACTTGGAATAGTTGCCGCAGGCGAAGCGCTCGCAGAAGCCGCAATAGGTGCACTGCCCCATGCGCACGCCCA
>CBHTTW010000035.1:0-14412 GCA_966096025.1 uncultured Alphaproteobacteria bacterium
CTATGCCGACCGCGCCAAATATGTCGGCGACACCGCCTTCGTGCAGGTGCCGATCGCCGGGCTTTTGAACAAGGATTATCTCGCCGGCCGCGCCGCGCTGATCGATCCGACCAAGGACATGGGCACCGCCCAGGCGGGTGAGCCGCCGCAGAAACGCGCCGACTATGCGCCGCAACGCTCGCCGGTGCTGCACGGCACCAGCCACATGACCATCGTCGACAAGAACGGCCAGGTGATCTCCATGACCACCTCGGTGGAATCGGTGTTCGGCGCCGAGGTGATGGTGAAAGGCTTCTTCCTCAACAACACCCTCACCGATTTCTCGCTGGACCCGGTGCTGGACGGAAAGCCGGTGGCCAATGCGCCGGCCGCCGGCAAGCGCCCCCTCTCGGCCATGTCGCCCACCATCGTCTTCGACAAGGACGGCAAGTTCCTTTTGTCGGTGGGCTCGCCCGGCGGGCCCGCCATCATCGGCTATGTCACCCAGAGCCTGATCGCCATGCTGGATGGCGGCATGACCCCGGCCGAAGCCATCGCCCTGCCCCGCCAGCTCAATCTCAATGGCCCCACCCGGCTGGAGAAATCCCCGGAAAATGACGCCCTGGCCCCCCAGCTGACCGCCATGGGCCATAGCGTGACGGTGGTGGCGGGAGAAGGCAGCGGTTTGCATGGCATTAAGCGGGTTCCGGGCGGCTATATCGGGGGCGCCGACCCCCGCCGGGACGGCGTTGTGATCGGCGATTGAAATAATATTTCAATCGCCAGGATCGTTGACAGGGCCGGGTCCGCCCCCTAAAAACCGCGCTCTTTTCGGCCCTTACCGGGCCTTTTCGGAGCCAAAGAGCCATGAAGCGCACCTATCAGCCGAGCAAACTCGTGCGCAAGCGCCGTCATGGCTTCCGTTCGCGCATGGCGACCGCCGGCGGCCGCAAGGTGCTGAACCGCCGCCGCAGCAGCGGCCGCAAGAAGCTTTCGGCCTGAACGCGCCGGTCCCCCTTGTCGTGGACCATCTGAAAAAGCGCGCCGACTTTTTGAGAGCCGCGCGGGGCATCCGCCGCGTCGAAGGCGCCATTACCCTGGAAACCTGTTCGACCCCCGCCGCCGAAATCCTGCCGGCCCGCATGCGTGTGGGTTTCACCGCCAGCAAGAAGATCGGCAATGCCGTAACCCGCAACCGCGCCAAGCGCCGTTTGCGCGCCGCTGCGTCGCAACTGCTGCCCCTTTTGGGACGCTCCGGCCATGACTATGTTCTGGTGGCGCGCGGCACCACCGTGGCGCGCCCTTTTCCGGCCCTTCTGTCCGACATCACCACGGCCTTGAAGGCGGCGCATAAAAAGCTGGACGCAAAAGCGGGAGACATTTGAAGCCATGCGCAGATTTGCCGTCGCGCTCTTGTCCGCGCCGATCCGCGCCTATCGGCTTTTGCTGTCGCCGCTGATGCCGGGGCGCTGCCGTTTTACCCCAAGCTGCTCGGCCTATGCGCTGGAGGCGCTGGACCGGCACGGTCCCGCCAAGGGCCTGTGGCTCGCCGCACGGCGGCTGGGGCGCTGCCATCCCATAAGCTGGCTCGGCGGATCGTCGGGCTTTGATCCTGTTCCTCTTTCCAAGCGGCATCCATGAACAACAACGGCAACAACAAGAATGTCCTTCTGGCCATCGCGCTGGCCGCTGCGGTTCTGTTCGCGTGGCAGTATTTCATCGCCACACCGGCATTGAAGGCGGAGCAGGCGCGCCAAGCCGCTTTGACCGAGCAGCAAAAGACCAAGCCTGCCGCCGGCGCGGCAGCGCCGAACTTGCCTGGCATCGCCGCCGCCACCACGCATATGAGCCGCGAGGCGGCTCTCAAGGCCGGGGGCGCGCGCATCACGGTCGACACGCCGATGGTGGATGGATCGATCCTGCTCAAGGGCGCGCGGCTGGACGATCTGCGCTTGAAGAAATATCACGACACGGTCGACCCCAAGAGCCCCGAGATCGTGCTCTTGGCGCCCAAGGGCACGGCCTATCCCTATTCCGCCGCTTTCGGCTGGGTGGGCGGCAGCAATATGCCGGACGACAACAGCGAATGGCGCCAGACCGGCGGCGGCACCCTGTCGCCCGGTCATCCGGTGACTCTCACCTGGGACAACGCCCACGGCCTGGTCTTCACCCGCGTCATCGCCATCGACAATCAATATATGTTCACGGTTTCCGACAGCGTCGCCAACCAGGGCGGCTCTCAGGTCACGCTTTATCCTTACGGCACGGTGGAGCGGCAAGGCATCGAGAAAGACGAAGCCAATCTCTATCTGCATGTCGGTTTTGTCGGCGTCGCCAATGGCAGCGAAGTGGACGCCACCTACAGCGACTTCAAGGAAGCCGGCACGCCCCCCAAAACCTTTGCTTCGACCGGCGGCTGGGTTGCCATCACCGACAAATATTGGATGGCCGCCGTCATTCCGCCCCAGGGCGAGAGCTTTAACGGCACCTATCTGGGCGACAAGACACCGGCCGGTGTAAATGCCTATCAGGCCAATTACCGCCTGGAAGGCCGCAAGCTCGCCGCGGGCGGCAACACCAGCGTGACCCATCGGCTGTTCGCCGGCGCCAAGGTGGTGGACATTCTGCGCGGCTATCAGGACAGCCAGAAGATCGCCAATTTCGACTATGCGGTGGATTGGGGCTGGTTCTGGTTCCTCACCCGTCCCTTCTTCTGGGTGCTGGATCATCTCTACCGGCTGTGGGGCAATTTCGGCCTGGCCATTTTGGGCCTGACCGTGGTGGTCAAGCTGGCCTTCTTCCCGCTTGCCAATGCGTCCTTCCGCGCCATGAGCAAGATGAAAAAGCTGCAGCCGCAGATGGAAGCCATCAAAAAGGCCCATGGCGCCGATCCGCAGAAAATGCAGATGGAGATGATGGATCTCTACCGGCGGGAGAAGGCCAATCCCCTGTCGGGCTGCCTGCCGATCCTGTTGACCATCCCCGTGTTCATCGCGCTCTACAAGGTGTTGTTCGTCACCATCGAAATGCGCCATGCGCCTTTCTACGGCTGGATCCACGATCTGTCGGCCCCCGATCCCAGTTCGATTCTGAACCTGTTCGGCCTCCTGCCTTTCAATCCGCACGCGGTCCTGCCGGCCTGGCTGGCCATGTATATCTCGGTCGGCGTCTGGCCGATCGTGATGGGCGTCACCCAATGGATGCAGACCAAGCTCAATCCGGCGCCGACCGATCCGATCCAGGCCAAGATGTTCGCCTGGATGCCGTTCATTTTCACCTTCATGTTCGCCACCTTCCCGTCCGGCCTGGTGATCTATTACGCCTGGAACAACCTTCTGACGGTGCTGCAGCAGGCCTACATCATGAAGCGCGAGGGTGTGGAGATAAGCTTCTTCGACAATATCAAGTCGAAACCAAGCTTGCCCAAAGCCGCGAATGACTGAGGCGGGTGAAATCGAGGCGGCGCGCAAATTGTTTGCCGGGCCTTGCGATTTCGTCTGGGGCGCGACCTCGGCGGAAAATCTGCCGCCGCAAGCGCTCAATGAGGTCGCCTTTGTCGGGCGCTCCAATGCCGGCAAGTCCAGCCTGGTCAATGCGCTGACAGGGCGCAAAAGCCTGGCGCGGGTTTCCCAGACCCCCGGCGCCACCCGCCAGATCAATTTCTTCAACCTGGCCGGGCGGCTGATGCTGGTGGACCTTCCGGGCTATGGCTTTGCCAAGCGCTCCCGCACCGAGGCCGAAAGTTGGCAGGAGATGATCTTTTCCTATCTGCGCGGCCGCTCGCGGCTGCGCCGGGTGGCGCTCTTGATCGATGCCCGGCGCGGGGTGCTGGAGAGCGACCGGCAGGTGATGGAGCTATTGGACCGGTCGGCGGTGTCCTATGGCCTGGTCCTGACCAAGGCCGACGAACTCAAAACCGCCGAGCAGCCCCGGGCGCTGGAAGAGGCGGCGGCACAAGCCGCCAAACACACCGCCGCGCTGGCCCAGGTGCAGCTGACATCCGCTTTCAACGGTACCGGCATTCCAGAATTGCGGGCCCATCTCGCCGCTTTAGCCCAATAAAGGGTTGGGAAGCGCCGCCTGTCGCGCTATAAGGCCCCGCTTTTGCGCAAGTGGAACTTGAAGGGCGCGATTCTATGGCCACCGAAGAGACGGAAGACCGGACTCTGCGCACCCTGGCGCGCTGGCGCCAGACCGGCCGGGTCCTGGTCGAGGCGCTGCCCTACATCCTCAAATACGACCAGAAGACCATTGTGGTGAAGTATGGCGGCAACGCCATGACCGGCACCGGCACCGACGATTTCGCCCAGGACATCGTCCTGATGAAACAGACCGGCATCGATCCGGTGGTGGTGCATGGCGGCGGGCCGCAGATCGGCGCCATGCTGAAGAAGCTGAACATCACCTCCACCTTCATCGACGGCCTTCGGGTCACCGATCAGGCGGCGGTGGAAGTGGTTGAGATGGTGCTGACCGGCTCGATCAACAAGCAGATCGTCACCGGCATCAATGCCGCGGGCGGCCGCGCCGTGGGCCTGTCCGGCAAGGACGGCAATCTGGTGATCGCCCGCAAGGTGGCGATGACTCAGCTTGATCCCAAGACCGGCGAACGGGTGCCGGTCGATCTGGGCTTTGTCGGCGAACCCGACACCGTCAATCCCGAAGTGCTGCATTCCATCATGAAGTCGGAAACCATTCCGGTGATCGCGCCCATCGGCGTGGGCCGCAAGGGCGAGACCTACAATATCAACGCCGATACGGTGGCGGGCGCGGTGTCCTGCGCGCTGAAGGCCGAGCGCCTGATCCTTTTGACCGATGTGGAAGGCGTGCTGGACCAGGAAAAGAAACTGATCCCGCGTCTGTCGGTGCGCGAGGCGCGCGCCCTGATCGCCAACGGCACCATTTCGGGCGGCATGATTCCCAAGATCCAGACCGCGATCGACGCGGTGGAGGGCGGTGTCAATGCGGCCGTCATCCTGGACGGGCGGATTCCCCATGTGCTGCTGCTCGAACTTTTTACCGAGCATGGCGCGGGCACGCTGATCACCGCCGAATGAAGTGGGCGTTGCTGCTAGCGCTGGTGGTTTTGGCCTTCGCGCCGCTACCTGCGCACGCGGCACTCACGCTTTGCAACCGCACCAGCTACATCCTTTATGCCGCGACCTCGGCGGTGCAGTCGCCCGGCAGCGATACCAGGGGCTGGACGCGCGTCGCGCCGGGTGAATGCGAAATCGCCCGCAAGGAGCCGCTGACGGCGGAGGGCTATCTGGTCCATGCCCGCACCTCGCTCTCCCATTCCGGCCCCGCGCGCAGCTGGGGCGGCGCTTATCCCGTCTGCGTGAAAGACGCCAATTTCGCCATCAGGCAAACGGTAACCCAGCCCTATTGCAGCGCCGAGGATACCTTCGCCTTGCCTTTTGCCTCTTTGAACAATCGCGGCAAGAGCGTGTGGACGATGAATTTCGACGAACAGCCGGTGATGAGCCGCAGCGAAGCGCAGCTGGCCGGCGTCAAGCGCCTGCTGGCCGACAATGGTTATAAAATCGCGCGTATCGACGGCAAGCCCGACAAGACCACCGGCGCGGCCCTGACGGATTTCCGCAAGCGCATGCGTTTCGACGCCTTGGCCGGCAACACCGTGCTGTTTCGCATCCTGGAAACGCAAGCCCGGGTCAAGGTCGCGCCCGCCGGCTATACCGTCTGCAACGAGACCGGCGAATCCATGCTGGTGGCCCTGGGCCAGACCGAGCCGGGGGCGAAGACCGTTTCGGTTTCACGCGGCTGGTGGACGGTGGAGCCCGCATCCTGCGCCAAGGCCGTCACCACGCCGCTGAAAGCCGATGCCGTCTATCTCTTGGCGCAACGCAAGAACGGCAGCACCTTGGTCGGGGGTGCGGAAAAATTCTGCGTCACGTCGGTGGCGTTTGAGATTCGAGGGAGCCAGGATTGCGCCGGGCGCGCCCTCACCGAAGCCGGATTCGCCGCCACACCGACCAAGGGCCTTAGCGGCTATATCGCGCGCATCGGCCCCGCCGGCCTTAAGCCGTGATGCCGAAATAGTTGAGATGCCAGCGCATCTCTTCCTTGCTGAGGGGAAAGCCCACGCCGCCGCGCGCCGGCAGAACATCCCGGGTCGGCAATTTCATAATGAAAGTCTGGATCTTGAAGGCGACGCGCATGGAGAGATGGGCGTGCCAGACCAGCGCCACCAGGGGCTTGGCACCGCCCGCGGTCAGCACCTTCTTGACGGTCTGCTCATTGACATTGGCCAGTTTCGCCAAGGCCAGGACCACGACCTCGCGCTGGCCGCCTTGGGCCGCTTTTTCCACGAAATCGCCGTCCAGCCGGCCTTCCGCCTGTGCATTGGCGACCGCATCCGCCGCCGAAGGGGCGCCTTCTTCCACCGTATTTTCCGCCAGCCGCGCCCGAAGTTCGCGATTCAGATAGATGCGGGTGGTGTCGGACAGATCGTTGCGCGCCGCCAGACGCTCCAGAATGGAGGCGCCCACCAGCGCGCCGATCCGGCGGATGGCGCGCGCCGAAAGATCGGCCCTCAGCGCCACCGGCAGTTGCCAGGCATTGATTTCCTCGATGCAGTCGATGATCGAATCCATCGTCGATTTGCGGATCTTGGCGTCGGAATTGACCAGCAGGGCGGCCACCGCCGGGACATTCAGCGACTTTACCAAACGATCGCTGACCGACTCATTCACCGGCTTGCGTTTGGCAATGGCGACCATGGCCTCTTGAACGCGGCCGCAGGCGATAATCTCGATCAGATCGGCATCGGACAGAAGCGGGGAATATTCCAGGATCGGCGCCGCCACCACCGTCTCCAGATCCTGCGCCAGCCTGAGCACGATGTGGCGGGGAATGCAGTCCATATACTTGATTTCTTCGGCCAGGATGGCGCGCACCCGCACCGTGGCGTCGCGCGCCAGGCATTCCAATGTTTCGATGGTGAGCGCGATCATGTGCGAGCTTTCGCGCTCTGACAGGCCCGGCATCAGGCGGGCGATCTTGTGCGCCAGCTCGGCGCGCACATCCTCTTCTTCGTCATCGGCGAGAAGACGGTTGGTGGCGGCAGGCGCCGCCACATTGGCCGCAACCGCCGCACGGGTGGCGGTCGCGCCATTGACGGCGAGATAATGCAGCACATCGGCGCCCGCATCGGTGCGGGCCGCCAGTTCGGACGCCCCGCCCGGTGTGCCGGCGCGAATTTCCAGAATGTCGAGGGCGTCGCGCGGGTTCAGCCCAGGCGCGTTCACTTGCCCGTTCGGGGGTGATCTGTCGTCCATGCGGTCCCTGCTTTAAGCCCTCGCCCGGCGCCTATTCTGGCCCTAAGCGCTTTAACAGCCACTAAATAGGCATGGTGGACAGGCGTTAACGGTGCTTGCGCCCGCTTTCCGCCCAAGCCATCTTCTGCGGCCATGGAAAGCCTTAACGAAAATGCCGTTCCTGAGCCCGATTCCGGGCCCGATTTCCGTCATGTGAGGAGCTGGATTTTCGACCTGGACAATACCCTTTATTGCGCCGGCAACGGTGTTTTCGCCCAGATCGAATCCCGCATGACCGACTATGTCATGGCCTTCCTGAAGCTGGAGCGCGAGGCGGCCTATGCCAGGCAGAAGGACCTCTACCGCGCCTATGGCACGACCTTGAACGGGCTGATGCTGGAGCATGGCGCCGCCCCCGACGATTATCTGCATTATGTGCATGACATCGACCTGTCGGGCCTTGCGCCCGATACGGCGCTCGCCGCCGAGATCGAAAAACTGCCGGGGCGGCGCTATGTCTTCACCAATGGCTGCCGCGATCATGCCGCGCGCATCCTGGACCGGATCGGCATGAGCCACTTGTTCGACGCGGTGTGGGACATCCGCACCATTGCGTTCAAGCCCAAACCGCAGATGGAAGCCTATGAAAGCATTGTGGCGGCGGCGGGCCTGAATCCCGGACAAAGCGCCATGTTCGACGATATCGCCCGCAACCTTGTTCCGGCGCGCGCCCTGGGCATGACCACGGTCTGGTTGCAGAGTGACGCGCCTTGGGCCAAACAGGGCCCGGCGATGGATGTCGCGGCCGGCGACATCGATCACCGGACCGAAAATCTCACCGAATTTCTGCAAAGCATCAGGATATGACCATGAGTGACTTGAGCGCCGCCATCAATCAAGCCTGGGAGAAGCGCGACCAGCTTGGCGTGACCTCCAAGGGCGCCGAACGCGACGCGGTGGAGACGGCGCTGGAAGGCCTCGACAATGGCAGCCTGCGCGTCGCCGAGAAAATCGACGGCCAATGGAAGGTGCATGAATGGCTGAAAAAGGCCGTGCTGCTGTCCTTCCGCCTCAACGACATGAAACTGATTTCCGGCGCGCCGGGCGAAGCGGTGTGGTGGGACAAGGTCGATTCCAAATTTATCGGCTGGGATGAAGCCAAATTCCGCGCCGCCGGATTCCGCGCCGTGCCCGGCGCGGTGGTGCGCCGCTCGGCCTTTATCGCCAAGGGCGCGGTGCTGCTGCCCTCCTTCGTCAATGTCGGGGCACGGGTGGGCGAAGGCACCATGATCGATACCTGGGCCACGGTGGGAAGCTGCGCCCAGGTGGGGGCGCATTGCCATATTTCCGGCGGCGCTGGGTTGGGCGGGGTGCTGGAGCCGCTGCAGGCTTCTCCCACCATCATCGAGGATAATTGCTTCATCGGCGCCCGTGCCGAAGTGGCCGAAGGCGTTATCGTGGGCGAAGGCAGCGTCCTGTCCATGGGCGTCTATCTGTCAGGCTCGACCAAGATCGTCGATCGCGCCACCGGCGAGATTCATTTGGGCAAGGTGCCGCCCTATTCGGTGGTGGTGTCGGGCTCCATGCCTTCGGGCAATGGCCCCAACCTTTATTGTGCCGTGATCGTCAAGCGGGTGGACGAAAAGACCCGCGCCAAAACCTCGATCAACGAATTGCTGCGGGACTGATGCCCACTTCCAATATTAAAGTCGAACTAGATGCCCTTGCTCTGGCCCAGGCCCTGATCCGCCGTCCTTCGGTGACCCCGCAGGATGCCGGCGCCCTGGACATTCTGGAGCGGGTTCTGAAAGAACTGGGCTTTGTCACACACCGCCTGCCCTTCGGCGATGTCGACAATCTTTATGCCCGCCTGGGCGATGCCGCGCCGCATTTCTGCTTTGCCGGCCATACCGATGTGGTGCCGGTGGGCGAAGGCTGGAACACCGATCCCTTTGCCGCCGAGGTCAAGGACGGCGTGCTCTATGGGCGCGGCGCCGCCGACATGAAGTCGGCCATCGCCGCCTTTGTCACCGCCGCGGCCAAGACCGGAAAACCAAAAGGCTCGATCAGCCTCTTGATCACCGGCGACGAGGAAGGCGCGGCCGTCAACGGCACGGTCAAGCTGCTGGAATGGCTGAAGGAGCGCGGCGAGAAAATCGACCATTGCGTGGTGGGAGAACCCACTTCCGTCGGCCGCACCGGCGATACCTTGAAAATCGGACGGCGCGGTTCGATCAATTTCAAGCTCAAGGTCACCGGCGTGCAGGGTCATGTCGGCTATCCGCAAAAGGCCAAGAACCCCATTCCCGCCTTGGCCGAGCTGATCACCCAGCTTGCGACCCACAAGCTGGACAAGGGCAACGATCATTTCGATCCCTCGACCCTGGCTTTCACCAGCGTGGATGTGGGCAATGACACGACCAATGTGATTCCGGGCGAGGCGCGGGCAGCCTTCAACATCCGCTTCAACGACAAGCACACACCGGACAGCCTGACCAATTGGGTCAAGGACAAGGCCCATATCATCGCCGAGGAATCCGGCTGCGAGATCACCGTCACCTCCCAGACCAGCGGCGTCGCCTTCCTCACCGCGCCAGGCAAGTTCACCCAGCTGATCAGCGACACGGTGGCCGGGATTACCGGCCAGGTGCCGTTCTTTTCCACCAGCGGCGGCACCTCGGATGCGCGCTTCATCAAGGATGTCTGCCCGGTGGTGGAACTGGGGCTGGCGGGCGGCACCATGCACAAGGCCGATGAATGCGTGCCGGTGGCGGAGATCGCCGCCTTGACCCAGATCTATACCGCGCTGCTTGCGGCCTATTTCGCGAAGCCGCCGCTTTGAGGCCGATCGGCATTTTCGATTCCGGCATGGGCGGCTTGACCGTGATGCGGGCGTTGAAAGCGCGGCTGCCGAACGAATCATTTATCTATCTGGGCGACACGGCGCGGCTGCCTTACGGCACCAAAAGCGCTGACACGGTGACGCGCTATGCGGTGCAGGCCAGCGCCGCCCTGATGAAATACGACATCAAGCTGTTGGTGGTGGCCTGCAATACCGCCAGCGCCGCCGCGCTTCCCACTTTAAGCGAAACTTTGGCGCCCTTGCCGGTGGTCGGCGTGATCGAACCGGGCGCGCAAGCCGCCGTTGCGGCGGCGCCCGATGGTCCCATCGCGGTGATCGCCACCGAAGGCACCGTCAAAGGCGGCGCCTATGTCCGCGCCATCCAGGCGCTGGCGCCCCAGATGCCGGTGGTGCAGCAAGCCTGCCCGCTGTTCGTGGCGCTGGCGGAAGAAGGCTTGCGCGATGGGCAGATCGCCGAACTGGTGGCGCAGCGCTATCTGGGACCTTTGCTTGCCACCATGCCCAAGCCGCGCGGGCTGGTGTTGGGCTGCACCCATTTCCCGGTGCTGAAGTCGACCATCGCCAAAGTCGCGGGACCTGATGTGGCGCTTGTCGACAGTGCCGAGACCACCGCTACCGCAGTAGAGAAAATCCTGCGGGAAAAATCGCTGTTGCATGAGGGCGGCGCCCAGCCGCCGGTTTTCCTGGCCACCGATGCGCCGGGCCGCTTCGCCCATCTGGGCGAAACGTTCCTGGGCGAACCGATCGATCCCGGCGCGGTAGTGCTGGTTGATCTTTAAAGCTCGGTTGTCATCCATGGCCGAGCGCAGCATTGCTGCGCGAGGGGAAGGGGATGACAATCACGCTTAATAATCCACCCGCACCAGATACAGCCCATCCGGCGGCGAGACGGGACCGCAGCGGGCGCGGTCCTTGGCCGCCAGTGCGTCAGCCACATCGCGCGGTGTCCACTTGCCTTCGCCCACGAGCTTCAAGGTTCCGGTGAAAGACCGGATCTGGTGATGCAAAAAGGACCGGGCTGAAGCCTCGATATGGATTTCGTCGGCGCGGCGGCTGACATCCAGCCGGTCCAAAGTCTTGACCGGCGACTGGGCCTGGCATTCGGCGGCGCGGAAGGTGGTAAAATCATGCTGGCCCACCAGAAGCTGGGCTGCGGCATGCATCGCGTCCGCATCCAATTTGGGACTGACATGCCAGACCCTGCCGTCTTCCAGCGCCGGCGGGCTGCGGCGGTTCAAGATGCGAAACAGATAATGCCGCGCCGTGGCGGAAAAGCGGGCATGGAATTCGCCATCCACCGCCGCCGAATCCAGCACCACCACCGGATCGGGCCGCAGATAGTAATTCAGCGCATCGCGCACCTTGCCGGGTTCGAATTCCTTGACCAGGTCGAAATGCGCCACCTGTCCCAAGGCATGCACCCCGGCATCGGTGCGGCCCGCGCCCGTCACCGTCACGCGCTCGCCGGAGAGTTTCTCGATCGCATCCTCCAGCGCGCCTTGCACCGAAGCGCCATTGTCCTGGCGTTGCCAGCCGACAAAGGGCGCGCCGTCATATTCCAATGTCAGGCGGTAGCGCGGCATCAGAGCAATTGCGTGCCGCGCGGCAAGGCAAAGCCCTTGAGCAACTCCGCCGCGCTCATCGCCGCTTTTCCGGCGCGCTGAACCTTTTTCAGCCGCAACGCGCCCTCGCCGCAAGCCACCGTCAGCGCATCGTCCAGCAGAACACCGGGCTTGCCGCTTACCGCCACGGGCTCGGCGTAAAGAATTTTCAAACGCTCGCCATTGGCCTCGGTAAAAGCCCCTGGGAAAGGCGCCAGACCGCGTATCTGGCAATCGATCTCATGCGCCGAACGATGCCAATCGATGCGGGCTTCTTCCTTCAGAATCTTCTTGGCATAGGTGACGCCTTCCACGGCTTGCGCGCGCGGCTGGACGGCGCCGCGTTCCAGCGCCCCCAGCGCTCGCACCATCAGATCGGCGCCCAGCCGCGATAGTTCGGCGGTCAGATCGCCGCTGGTCTTGCGGCCGACCGGCACCCGCTCGGCCATCAGCACCGGGCCGGTATCCAGCCCTTCGTCCATCCGCATCACCATCACGCCGGTCTCGGCGTCGCCCGCCATCACCGCGCGCTGGATCGGGGCGGCGCCGCGCCAGCGCGGCAAAAGCGAGCCGTGCAGGTTGAAACAGCCCAGCATCGGGGCTTCCAGAATGGGCTTGGGCAGGAGCAGGCCATAGGCCACGACAATCGCGGCATCGAGATCGAGGGCGGCAAAGGCCGCCTGCTGGTCCGGGTCCTTCAAGGACAACGGCGTGCGCACCTTCAATTTTGCGCTTTCGGCGAATTTGTGGACCGGCCCCGGTTCCAGACTCATGCCCCGGCCCTTGGGGCGCGGCGGCTGGGAATAGACGCAGGCGATCTCATGACCCTGGGCAATCAGCTCGGCAAGGGTGGGCACCGCGAAATCCGGGGTGCCCATGAATGCCAGTCGCAGCGCCATGCGATCAGGCCGTCTCTTTAAGCTTCTTGGCCTTGGTGAGCTTCTTGATCGCCATGGAGCGCTTCAGGCGCGAGAGATGGTCTATGAACAAAACTCCGTTCAAATGATCCATCTCATGCTGCAGGCAGGTGGCCAGCATGCCGTCGGCTTCCAACAGCTGCTTGTTGCCGTCACGGTCCAGATACTCGCACTTGATGCGGGCGGGGCGTTCGACATCGTCCCAGATTTCCGGCACCGACAGGCAGCCTTCCTCGAACACCGCCATCTCCTCGGAAGCCCAGGTGATCTTGGGATTGATGAAGGCGCGGGGATTCTTGTTGCCGTCCTTCTGGTCGATATCGATCACGATCACCCGCTTGGCGACCCCGATCTGCACCGCCGCCAGGCCGATGCCGTCGGCGGCATACATGCTGTCCGCCATGTCGTCGACAAGGGTACGGATCTCGGCGGTCACGGTTTCGACGTCCATCGAGACGGCTTGGAGACGCGGATCGGGGGCGGTAAGAATGGGGCGCACGGTCATGCGCTGGAAATAGGCGTTCAGGGCATTTGGGTCAAGGATTCATGGAATTAGCGTTGATTTTGCTGGCGGTTGCCGTGGTCGCGGCGGCGACAATCCTGGCCTTTGCGCGGCCAAAGCCGCTTGCGGCGGAACCGGCGCACGACCCGCGCCTGGATACCTTGCTGGCCAAGCAAGGCGAGATCGGCGGCCAGTTCAACGCCACCGTGGCGGCGCAGGAAGCCTTGACCCGCACCTTGGGCGAGCGGCTGGAGGCCTTGGAAAAGCGCATGGGCGACAGCCTGACCGACAGCGCCACCAAGACGGCGGCCAGCATTGCCGGTATCGGCGAACGGCTGGTTGTGATCGATGAGGCGCAGAAGAACATCTCATCTTTGTCGGGCCATGTGGTCGGCCTGCAGCAGATCTTGGCCAACAAACAGGCGCGCGGCGCCTTTGGCCAGGCCCAAATGGAAGAGATCGTGCGCGACGGCTTGCCATCGACGCTCTACGATTTCCAATTCACCCTTTCCAACCGCAACCGGCCCGATTGCGTCATCCGCATTCCCGGCAACAAGGCGCTGTTGGTGATCGATTCCAAATTCCCGCTGGAAGGCTTTGCCGGATTGCGCGAGGCCGCCACCGAGGAAGAAAAAAAGGCCGCCCTGGCCCAGGTGCGCGCCACCGTGAGCAAGCATGTCAGCGATATCGCGGAAAAATACCTCATTCCCGGCGAGGTCCAGACCCCCGCCATCATGTTCGTGCCGTCGGAATCGCTTTATGCCGACCTGCATGACAGTTTCGGCGATGTGATCCAGAAGGCGCATCGCGCCAATGTGATCGTGGTCTCGCCCAATATCCTGATGCTGGCGATCAACACCATCCAGACGGTGATGAAGGACGCGCGCATGCGCGAGCAGGCCGATTTGATCAGGAAGGAAGTGGGCGCGCTTTTGAACGATGTGCGGCTGCTGTCCGACCGGGTGTCGAAGCTGCAATCGCACTTCAACCAGGCCGATGCCGATATCAAGAATATCCTGATTTCAACCGGCAAGATCACGGGCCGGGCGGAAAAAATCGAGAAAGTCGAACTGGCCCCGCCCGAAGCCGCAAACAGGCTCAATTAAGGCTGCATCCAGAGAGGCATGGGGCGGCCAATAAGGGCTAAAGAAAGGGCTTCCCATGGAACATGATTTTTACTGGCTGTTTAACCGCTTCTGGTGGCTGATTTTCCCGCTATTCTGGATGGCTTACGCCCTGGTGCGGCTGTCGCTGCGCCATGGACGCGCCAACC
>CBHTTW010000036.1:0-14226 GCA_966096025.1 uncultured Alphaproteobacteria bacterium
GCGCCGAAGGGAATATTGAGATAGGCGTCGGCGCCGCGATCCTTGAAGCCGGCCAATTCGCCCTGCGCCACGCGGATGTGCGGTACCTCTTGCGCGTTCGCCGGGGCGATCAGCAACAGCAACAGGCCGGCGATACAGATTTTCATGCTCACCCCCGCAGGATCAATTTGCCGCCGCTGAAACTATAGGATTTGAGGCGCTTGAGGAACGTCATGCCCAGCAGGGACGATCCCATCGGCGCGCGATTGACCGTTACCCGGACATTGGAAAAATGAATCGCCCCCACCGACAGGTTGGCCAATTCCAGCGACGCGCCATATCCCACGCCATTGGCCGAGCCGAAAGGCTTGTCGAAGGACAGGCTGTTCAGGTCGATGCCCAGCCGCGTCACGTCAGCGGGGTCCAGCACAATGTCGCTGGCGCCGGTATCGACCAGAAAGCGGACTTTTGTGCCGTTGACCAGGCCATAGACATGGTAATGGCCGTCTTCGCCCTCGGAGATGGTGAGTTCGCGGTCGCCGGTTTGCACCGCATATTCCGGCACCAGTTGTGAGCGCAGCCGCAATCCCAAATCGCGCAATTCATTCTGGAAGGAAAAACCGATGATCAGCACGCCGCCCGCGGCTACCCAGATCAGGATATTGCGGACCGTCTGTTTGAGGTTGATCTCGCGGATAAACAGAAGGCCGCTGGACGCCAGCGCCAGAAATCCCAACGTCTGAATCACATAGGGATCGCCCATCGGATTGTCTCCGGTCGGGAAATAGCGATGGAGGATGAAGATCGCCAAGCCCGCGCCGCCCAACAGGCCCAGCCAGAGATAAAGTCCGAGCCGCGAGGGTTTGCGTTTTGGGGCGCCCCACGGCCCCGGAGCGGACATCAATCCAGCTCCATGATCGCCGCACTGCCCGCCTGGATGCGTTCCAGCAGCATGGGGCATTCCGGCACCATGCGCTCCATCCAATAGCGGGCGCACATCAGCTTGTCCTTGTGCAGCTTGTCGTCCTTGCCGATGCTGACTTTCGCCATCCTGCCCCACATCAGGGCCAGCATGGTGATGCCCATTAGCCGCAAATAATCGGTCGCCGCCGCGCCCGCATCATTGGGGTTTTTCAGTCCATTGGCGGCCAGCCATAGGGTGGCGGCCTGCAGCGCTTCGGTGCCGCGTTTCACCCCGGCCACGAATGGCTTCATCGCTTCGTCTTTTTCGTTTTCGCCGATCCAGCCGGTCAACAGCGCGAATAGCGCCATCGGCGCGGCGCCGCCTTTGCGGCCCAGCTTGCGGCCCACCAGATCCATGGCCTGCACGCCATTGGCGCCTTCGTAAACCTGGTTGATGCGGGAATCGCGGACGAATTGTTCCACGCCATTGTCGCGGATATAGCCATGGCCACCATAGCATTGCATGCCCAGATTGGCGGCTTCGAACCCCATATCTGTGCCGAAGGCCTTGATCACCGGCGTCATCAGATCTTCCAGCAGCGCGGCGTTTTCGGCTTCGGGACGCGAAGAGCGGGCGATGGAGCTGTTCAAGGTCGTCCAGGCCGCCAGCGCCCGCAAGCCTTCGGTGGCCGAACGCGCCTGAAGCAGCATGCGCTTGACGTCGGGATGCACGATTTCCAGATCGGCGGGCTTGTCCGGCTCCTTGGGGCCGGTGAGGGCGCGGCCCACCCGGCGCTCATGGGCATAGGCATAGCCGTTCTGATAGGCGACCTCGCCGATGCCGATGCCCTGGATGCCGACACCCAGGCGCGCGGCATTCATCATGCCGAACATGCCCGCCATGCCGGCGCTGGTGGAGCGTTTTTCACCTGGCTTGGCCGGGGTGGGCTTGGGACCCAGCCGCCAGGCAATGGCATCGTCGAAATTCAGCACGCAGGTGGCCTGGCCCTTGATGCCCATCTTATGCTCGATGCCGCCGACCGAAACGCCGTTCTTGGCCGCCACCGTGCCGTCTTCCTTGACGATGAACTTGGGCACCATGAAGAAATTGACCGTCGCAAGATCGTCATGGATCTGGCCGTTCTCGTCCGGAATCTTGGCGATCACCAGGTGAATGATGTTGTCGGTGAGGTCCTGGTCGCCGCCCGAGATGAAAATCTTGGTGCCGTTCATCTTGTAGGTGCCGTCGGGCTGTTCCACCGCCTTGGTTTTCATCAGCCGAAGATCGGTGCCGCAGCCCGGTTCGGTGAGGGCCATGGTGCCGGCCCATTCGCCCGACACCATTTTCGGCACGATATGCTGCTTCATCCAGTCCGCGCCGGTGGCCAATAGCGCGCCATAAGCGCCCGCGGTCAGCATGGGATACATGGCCAGTGACTGGTTGGCGCTCATGCCCATCTCGGTCAACACCATGGTGAGGATGGGCGGCATGCCGGCGCCGCCCGCGCTTTCTGGCGCGCCCAGTCCGCCCCAGCCCGCTTCGCTATAGGCCTTATAAGCTTCCTTGAATCCCTTGGGGGTGCGGACAGTGCCGTTTTCGAAGTGGCAGCCTTCCTCGTCGCCGGATTGATTCAGCGGCTGAAGCACTTCCTCGCAGAATTTGCCGGCATTGACGAGAATGTCGTCGATCAGCTCGGGCGAAAGATCGGCAAAGCCGGGCAGATCGCGATGTTTTTCCAGCTCCAGCACTTCGTGAAACAGAAAGCGGAAATCTTCGACCGGCGCGCGATAGAGGGGCATGGAGAAATCCGATCTGGTGGCCGAAGACTCTTAGCGCGCGGCAAGAGGGCTGGCCATTGTGCAGCGCAAAATGCCAAAATGACAACAAAACAGTTCCCGTGCGTGACCCCGTAGCTCAGCTGGGTCGAAGGCGCGTCCAAGCACCGGTCCGAGGTGCGTCCAAGCGCCGAGGACGCGGCGGTTTCCTAGCAAAGACGCTCGTTGATGATCGTCACTTTGAGACAATGACACGGGAGGGCTAGGCGGCGACCGGCGGTCAATGCCAGGTTTTCGCCGTGCTTTATCTGACCTTTGGCGCACTTCCAGCTGGCACTGGTCTTGGGACTCAAAATATTGCAAAAGTTCCCGCGTGACCCCGTAGCTCAGCAGGATAGAGCGGCGGTTTCCTAAACCGTAGGCCGGTGGTTCGAGTCCCCCCGGGGTCACCATCACAACCTGCTGTGCCGCTGGATCTATGGACCGGTATTGGCCGGAAATCCCACATCCCCATTCGCGGCATTGCCGCCATGGGTGATTATTTGGCGTACTCCGCCATCGTTGTAGTTTGGAGAGTTGTTTCGGAAGAGTGCGGGCCCCAAAATGCAAGCGCCGCATCCGTTGTTGGTGGCGCGAAAATTCACAAAGGGGCCGTCCGCCACCAGCCAATGCGGCGCGGATTTTATGATGCCGCCGGAAGCATCCGCCAACACGTCGATATCGTTATTCTCGATCGCATGGCTGAACCCGCCTGCGACATGAATGACGCTTTGAACCCCGGAAATAACGCCCTCGATATGGTTGGATTCGATCGTCGACGAACGGGATCCGTCATATATGAATGAATCATAGCGCTGACGGTTGTCAGTGGGATACAGAATTTCGTTCGCCACGACCCGGTTCATATTGCCGAAAGTTCCGTGCGCGGCCAGCCGGATAAGGCTGTCAATGGAATACGATACGCGGTTCGGACCAGCGCAGCCGATGCACATCACGTCCGATCCTTCCAAGGCGATGGCGGTCTTGCCATAGATGACGTTGTTTTGAGAAAAGTCTCCGTCGAAGCACTTGCTGCATTCCAACCCGATCTGCTGATTGCCGGGAGCATTGTGGAGACTGCAAAAGATTCGCTGGGCAATCGGATGCAACATGTAATTCTGCGAAGCTGCGGAATCGGTGAAGCCGCCTGCCGCGTTGTTCCAGCGAATGCAGCCGCCCGGATTGGAATTTCTGCCTGCCCTGATCTCCATGTCGAAATACTTGGGCGCTTCCAGGTTTGTCGTGCCGTTGGGTGTCTGCAGATCGAACACCCAACCGCCTTTCATGCATGAGCCATCTATGAGGGTGGGACTTGGTAGAGAATCATTGGAGGTGCCCATGCCCTGTCCTCTCACGATCACGGCCCGGGCAGCAGTCACACTCGAGCAAACCTTGGCGGTGCCCCGGGGGAGGTCGAGCGCCGCGCCCAACCTTGAGGCGACGGCAAAGGCGCGGGTCAGCGCGGCTGCGTCGTCGTGGATATTGTCCCAATAAACGCCGCACATGGTCGCGTCGAGCGCGCCGGTAAGTTGTCGAATCCACCGCCCGGCTGTCGCTCCGCGTGCCGCAAAAACGACACAGCCGTCCGGCGCCGTGTTTGCCGTGGCGTCCCAAACGAAAAGGCCGCCGCCCCGATTTGTCCCTGCATGGTAGGAAAGCAGCAGAAGGGCGGCAGTCCCCCGTTCTGCCTGAAGCTCATCGACAGACGCCACGCTTAAGACGGGCCTGGGCGCCGCCGCGACGGCAGCACAGAGCAGGGGCCAGCACAGCAGGCCGATCAGACAAGCTTTTTGTAAGCTTTTCACGTTCATGGCACCGCCAATACATTATTACAGCCTCACATCGCGGCAGGGCAATGGGCTGTCGGGCCGCCGTCTTCCACGCGCCGCCTGCAACGCGTTACATCAGGCGGCCTGGCGTCTTCATATAGCGGTCTCGGATCGCCTCGGCCGCCCAATAGGCCAGCGCCCCCACTGTGCCGGTAGGATTCTGCGCGGCATTCTGCGGAAAGGCGGACGCGCCGACCACAAACAGGTTGGAGACATCCCAGCTTTGCAGATAGCGGTTGACCGCGCTGGTGCCGGGATCGGTTCCCATCACCGCGCCGCCGGTATTGTGGGTGGTCTGATAAGGCACCGAATTCCAGTCCTTGCGCACCGCTCCCATGGTGAGGATTTTGGGATTGAGGGAACGCGCGATTTTCTCGACCTGCTTGCTCACCCAGGTCTGCATGCGCAGGTCGTTGTCGGGAAAATCAAAGGTGATGCGCAACAGCGGCCGGCCATGGCGGTCGGTATAGGTCGGATCGAGATCCAGGTAATTGCCGCGGATCGGATAGCTGGAACCGGAGCCGCCCACGCCCATCACCCTTCCATATGTCTTGGCGGTGGCTTCCTTCCATTTCGCGCCCCAGCGCGGGGTTCCCGGCGGGGTGGGGCGGTTGTTGATCGGCCTGCCGTTGCTCTCGCCGGTGCCGATGGTGGCGCCGCCCACGAAATCCAGGTCGGAATGGTCGAAGGCGTCGGCGTTGAAATCATGCACCGACATGCTCAGCGCGCCGGCGCCCACAAACGGATTGAAACGCTTGTCGTCGAAGATCAGTTGGGCGCCGCCGCCGCCGGTCTGGTAGCAGTAATTGCGTCCCACCGTGCCCTGGCCGGTCTTGGGATCATAGGGTTTGCCGATGCCCGACAGGAACATCATGCGCACATTCATCAGGCCATAGCCGCAAAGAATGACGATATCGGCCGGCTGCTCATATTCGGCGCCGGCCGCGTCGAGATAGGTGAGGCTTTTGGCGCTCTTGCCGTCGGCATGCAGGTTGACCTTCATCACCTCGCATTCGGTGCGAACCTCGAAATTGGGGTTCTTCATCAGCACCGGAAGGATGGTGGTCTGCGGACTGGACTTGGAATAGTTGCCGCAGCCGAACCGTTCGCAGAAACCGCAATAGGTGCATTCGCCCATGGCGATGCCCAGCGGATTGACATAGGCGCGCGACAGGTTGGACGAAGGCGCGGGGAACGGATGAAGCCCCAGATTGCGCGCCGCTTCGCCCATCAGGGTGGAGGAATAGGGCAGGCGGAGCGGCGGAAGGGGATATTCGCGGCTGCGCGAGCCTTCGAAGGGATTGCCGCCGGGCTGGACCTGGCCCTTGATCACCCCGGCCTTTCCGGACACGCCGCAGAGATATTCAAACTTGTCGTAGCAATGCTCGATCTCGTCGAAGGTGACGCCCCAGTCCTGCAGCTCAAGACCGGCGATCTTCTTGGCGCCATAACGCTTGATGTGATGGCTCTTGCATTCGAAATCGCTGGGGTAATAGCGCCACGTATAGCCGTTCCAGTGCACTCCGGCGCCGCCCACGCCATGGCCCGGCAGGAAGGAGCCGTAATCGCGCATCGGCAGCGCCGTTTGCGAAATGTCGTTGCGCATGGTCATGGCTTCGACACTGGGCTTGAGGAACAGATCCTTGCGGATCGCATAGCGCAGTTCGTCCTGCATATAGGCGATGTTGAAATCGGTGGCGGTATCGCGCCAGGGGCCGCGCTCGATGGCCACCACCCGCAAGCCCGCCTGGGTCAATTCCTGCGCCAGGATGGAGCCGGTCCAACCCAGCCCCATGATGACGACGTCTTTCCTGGGAAGAATTTTCGCCATGGCCCCCGAACTTGCCCTTCAGTCTCGACCTTTTTGCCTGGCCGAGTTGCGCCGATTTGACCGCTTATAGGAGGAAAATTCCAGTGAAATTCCCGGTGGGGAAAACCCGGCTTTCTATTGCGGCCGGTCCAGGCGGCGGACAATCAGCTCATCCACTTCCAGCCGGCCGATTCGGGCGCGCTTGACCGCCACCTTTCCGATCCCCAGGGCGCCGATGGCCAGCGAGCCGATCGCCAGGGCGCCGATGGCGAAGGCGCCCAGGGCCAGTGCCCCAAGCGCCAGTGCGGGATAGCGTTTCGCCTTGATCATGGTCGGCTCCTCTTCCGGCTCATTTTATCCAAAGCCAGCGGCTGCGGTTGAAGTCACGAACATTGGGAATATAGCCGCCGACGCGCGGCCCCACCGCCTCGCTTTGCGACAAAAAACGGATGGGCAGCCAGGGCAGGTCGGCCAAGGCGATGCGTTCGGCCTTTTGAAGCCGCGTGGCACGGCGGGCGGCGTTTTCCCCCGGTTCCACCGCCATGGCGATATCGAATTTTGCGCTGCGATAGCCGGCATAGTTGCTTGGGTTTGCCGACTGCAACAAGTCCAGAAAATTGGAGGCGTCGTCGAAATCCGCCAGCCAGGTGGTATAGGCGAGCTGATAACGGCCCTGGCGCATGGCACTGAGCACCGTGGGATAATCCGCCACCGCGATCCGCACATCGACATGGATCTGGCGCGCCATGGCTTGAAACACGGCGGCCAAGCGTTTGCTGTCGGGATTGCCGCTGGTGGAATAGGTCAAGCTCAGCTTGTTGAACTGGCTGTAGCCGGCCTCCTGCATCAACTTTCTGGCCTCGGCCAGCCGTGCCGGATAGGGCAGGGATTTAAAATCGAGCTGCGGCCCGCCGGCATAGTTGGACATGGTGGGCGGCACGTAAGAATAAGCGGGCTGCTCTCCCAGCTTCATCACTTTGCCGGCTACAGCCTCGCGGTCATAGACCAGATTGAGGGCGCGGCGCACGCGGATGTCGGCCAAAGCGGGATCGCGCATATTCATGGCAATATAGGCAAGTCCCAGTGACGGCATGATATGCAGGCTGCCGGGCATATTGGCCCTGATCCAGGCAAGCTGTGCCGCCGGCAGCGGCGATTGCATGTCCAGCTCGCCGGCGCGCAGCCGGCGCAAGGCCGCCTGGGTGTCGGCGGTGGGAAAATAGTTCACCGCATCGATCTTGACCGACGCGGCATCATAAAAGAGCGGATTCTTGACCAGGCCGATATGATCATTGGGTTGCCAGCTCTTCAGCAGATACGGCCCATTGGAGATGGCGCGGCCCGGCGCGAAAGATGGTGCGGCGGGCAGGGGCAAAGCGGCGGGAAAAGTCAAAAGCTCCGGAAGATAAGGCGTTGGCGCTTCCAGGACGATTTTCAAAACCGACGGCGAGGACGCTGTGGCCCCCAGGGCGGAAGACGGCAGCCGCCCCGCCATGATGGCGCGCGCATTTTTGATGACCCACAATATCTGGCCCTCCCGCGCCGCGGTCTTGGGATCAAGCAGCCGCCGCCAGGCAGAAACAAAGTCCTGCGCCGTCACCGTCTTGCCGTCCGACCAGCGCGCCTGGCGCAAACGAAAGGTCCAGGTCAGGCCGTCTTGTGATGTCTCCCAGCGCTCGGCGATGCCGGGAATGACACGCGCGGCGGCGTCATGGGTGGTGAGACCGATCATCAGATCGCCCAGGATATTGGTTTCCGCCACACTGCCCGCGAAAGCGGGATCGAGGCTTTCCGGTTCCGCCCCGCCGCCGCGATTCAGAACGCTTGCGGCCTGCGCCGGAAAGGACGCCAGCAGCAGCAAGGCCAGCGCCAGCTTTTTCATGCGAACTGCTTGATGCGCGCCGCCTGGTCGATCGTGATCCAGCGCGAGCGATGCTTATCCATGGGGTTTTCATGCCAGCCTTTGACATAGGGCCACACCATATTGGGACTGACCCAATTGAAGAGCGGCATAATGCCATGATCCTTCAGCGCTATGGTTTCGGCTTCGGCGAGCTTGCGGCCACGGCTCACCAGATCGGGGTCGCGCTGGCCCGCCGCCAGGGCGGCATCAAAGGCGGTATTGCTGTAAACGCCGTCATTGTTGCCACCGCCGGTTCGTAGCAAGTCCAGGAACGTCGCGGCATCGTTGAAATCCGCGCTCCAGGCGCCTTCATACATGTCGAAATCATGGGCGCGCGTCTGGGCCAAAAAGACCTGGAAATCGGTGGGCAGGATGGTGATGTCGATATAGGCCAAGGACAGCATCTGCTGGATGGCGGCGGCAACCGAACGGTAGGGTCCGGGCGCGGTGCTGCGGATCATGAAAGTGGTTTTCAGCCGCCGCTGCTCTCCATAGCCGGCAGCGCGCATCAGCGACTGCGCCCGTTCCAACCGCGCCGGCTGGGGCATGGATTTGAAGGCCAGCCGGATGCCGGTGGGATAGTTGGCGGTTCCCGGCGGCACCAGGGCATAGGCGGGAACATCGCCGACCCGGCGGATGCGCTGGGCGATGACTTCGCGATTGAGCGCCAGGTTGATGGCCTCGCGCACCCGCACATCGACAAATGGTTCACGAGTATGGTTGACCTGGACAAACTCGGTCACAAGGATTGGGACGGGCGCATAAATCTGCGGCAAGTTCGTCCTGATCCAGTCAATCCGCTGAACCGGCACCCTGGTTTGAATGTCCAGCTCGCCCGCGCGCATGCGCTGCAGGGCCGCGCCATAATCGTCGGTGGGATAGAAATAAATTTTCTCCATCGCGACATTGGCGGCGTCGAAGAAGCGTGGGTTTTTTTCCACCAGCACATGACTGTTCGGAACCCATGACTTCAAACTGTAGGCGCCGTTGCCGACATGATTGCCCGGCCTGGCCCAGTCCCTGCCTTTGGCGGTGACGATATGGCGCGGCACGGGAAAGGTGGACGCGTGCATCAGCAATTCCAGCATATAGGGCGTTGGATGCTCCAGCGTCATTTCCAGCTTGCTGCCGTTCACGGCGCGCACGCCCAACGCCGTTCCCGGTAATTTTCCGGCATTGATGGCTGCCGCGTTTTTGAGGAAATAAAGAAAATAGGCGTAAGGCGCCGCCAGCCCTGGCTCCAGAATGCGCCGCCAGGAAAAGACGAAATCCTCCGCAGTGACCGGAACACCATCGGACCATAGCGCTTGGCGCAGCGTGAATGTCCAAGCCAGGCCGTCGGGCGAGGTGGTCCATTCCTTAGCCATGCCGGGAATGGGGTGGCATCTCGAGTCTTCCGTCATCAGGCCGACCATCAAGTCGCCCATGATAAAATCGTCCTGGGTGCCGGTGGACAAGTGCGGATCCAAGGTCTCCGGTTCCGCGCCGTTCCCGCGCATAAAGGTCGCGGCGTCGGTCACGCGATGGCGCATTTCGCCCGCGGGGCGGCGTAAAACCAGGCTGGCGCCCCCCGCCGCAAACGCCGCGCCCCCGGCCAAAGCCAGCCGCCTGTTCCATGCCTTGCCTGGTGCCATAGAGACCTTCTACCATGCGCCGTGACTTAGATTTGCCGGTTTTCCGGCAGAGAGTTCAATGGTTTCGTGCGAGGAATGCGATGCGTAAGGTGATTTTGGCGGTGGTCGTGACCGGTGGGGCTTTTGCGCCCGGCCTGGCCTGGGCGGATGCGCGCGAGGATGTCGTTGCCGGCATCACGCGCTGCGCGCACCTGACCGACGACCGGCAATGGCTTGATTGCTATTACGGCGCCGCCCAACCCATGCGCGCCTGGCTGGGCCTTTCGCCCGCCCCCCAAGCCCAGCTCAAGCTGCTGTCAGCGCAGCCCACGCCCACTGTGCTGCCCGCAACCGTCACCCGCGCCGCGGTGCGAAGCGGGCCGCCGCCCAAGCCCAAGACGTCGGGCCTTTTCGATGTGTTCGGAGGTTCGGATGTGGTCAACAACGCGCCCGTACAATCCTATGACGTCAAGCCGACCGGTTTCACCATCACCCTGCTGGATGGCCAGGTCTGGCAGCAGACCGATGACGATGCCGGGAAAAAGCCGGTGAACTGGTATCAGCCCGCCTCAAGCATGCGTGTGACCATCAGCCAGGGCGCGATGCGCAGCTTCAACCTGATCCTGGGCGACGAGAATGTGCACCACAAGGTGAGGCGCATTCGCTGACGGTCGTCCGGCTACCCAGCCCGTCTCATCAACGCGAGGGCGTATCCAGGATCGGTGACGGCGCGTGGACGGGACTCCATACCTGCTCATAGACATAAACCCCGAAAGCAATCGTCACGAGCGCTATAATAATCGCCACCACGGTACGAGATTTTACGTCCGGCGCATCCGGCGCATGGTGGAATTCCTGCAGATTGCTCATTTATGACCTCCTGGGGTTCGGCAGTGGATTTATGGCGTCTCCATTGGGATTGGCGCCGCGCTTGGACGGCGCGTCGCCCTATTTATAGCATATTTCGCGGGCGGCGGTTAGTCGTGTTCGGCGACCCAATGGTCAGTTGCGACTTGCTCTAATTTGGGGCGGTAGCCGGGCTCGCCCAGCCGGGACTTCAGGAATGTCAGCTGGGCGCGCGGGTCCAAAGGCGAAGGCAGGTCGCCGGTCAGGAGTTCCCGTTTTTTGGCGCGTTCGGCGCGGGGATCGGGGGAAAGCACCGCCGACAACAGGGCGCGCGTGTAAGGATGGCGCGGGTCTGTATACAAAACGGTGCTGGGCGCCAGCTCCACAATCCGGCCCAGATACAGAACCATCACGCGATGCGACAGGCGCCGCACCACCGACAAATCGTGGCTGATAAAGATCAGCGCCAGGCCGGTTTCCGTTTGGATATCACGGATCAGATCGACGATCTGCGCCTGGATCGAAACATCCAGCGCGCTCACCGCCTCGTCGCAGACCAGCATTTTGGGACCGACAATCATGGCGCGGGCCAGCCCCACGCGCTGATTTTGCCCGCCCGACAATTCATGGGGATAGCGGTTGATCCAGGCGGGATCCAGGCCGACGCGCTGCATGATGGCGCGCACCCTGCCGCGAACGGTCTCGCGCGGCAGGTGCGGCTCCAGCGCCTTGAGCGGTTCGGCGATGGAAAGCCCGACCGGCATGCGCGGGTCCAGGCTGGCCAGCGGATCCTGAAACACGATCTGAAATTCCTCGCGCAGCTTGCGAATGTCCGGTTGCGCGGCGAGGTCGCGGCCCAGCCACACCACCCGGCCTTGGCTTTTGGGCAGCAATTGCAGCACGGCGCGCGCCAAAGTGGATTTGCCGCAACCGCTTTCGCCCACCACGCCCAAGGTTTCGCCCTGATTGAGGACAAAGGAAATTCCGTCGACGGCGCGCAGCTGGCGCGTCTTGCCGAAAAGTCCCTTGTCCTTGACGGGGAAGCTGACTTTCAAATCCTCCACCGTCAGCAGCGGTGCGCCTATGCCCGCGGCGGGCGGCGGGGTTTCATCCGCTTTGGGGATCGCGGCCAGCAGCATGCGGGTATAGTCATGCTTGGGGGCGTAGAAAATCCCGTCTGCGGTTCCGCTTTCCACAATCTCGCCGTGACGCATGACCTGCACCCGGTCGGCCAATCCGGCGATCACGCCCATGTCATGGCTGACCATGGCGATGGCGGTCCCTTTTTCGGTCTTCAAGGCGCGCAGGATTTCCAGGATCTGCGCCTGCACCGTCACGTCCAGCGCCGTGGTCGGCTCATCGGCGATGATCAGGTCGGGGCCGGTGATAGTGGCCATGGCGATCATCACCCGCTGCCGCATGCCGCCGGACAATTCGTGGGGATATTGCCGCAAGCGCCTCGTGCTTTCCGGAATCCGGACATAATCCAGCATCTCCTTGGCGCGGGCCTGTGCCTCGGCGCGCGAGGCTTTCCGGTGCAGCATCAGGGCTTCGACGATCTGGGCCCCCACTTTCATGTGCGGGGTGAGGGAGGTGAGCGGGTCCTGGAAAATCATGGTGACGCCGCCGCCGCGCAATGTGTTGAGGCGTTCGGGCGACGCCCCCAATATTTCCTCGCCGCGATACTTGACGCTGCCGCTGGCGCGGCCGTTGGCGGCCAAGAGGCCGAACGCCGCCAGGAAAAGCTGGCTCTTGCCCGATCCGCTTTCGCCCACCACGCCCAGACATTCGCCTTCCTGGATGGTGAGGCCGGCATTTTTCACCGCATGGACGTCGCCGTCGGCAAGCGCGAAATGCACATTCAGACCGGTGATTTCGAGCAGGGCGGTCATGGCTAGCGGTCTTTGGGATCCAGGGCGTCACGCAGCCCGTCGCCGATGAAATTGAAGCTGAACAGGGTCACTGCCATGAACAGGGCCGGAAACAGCAGCATCCAGGGTGCGGTTTCCATCTGATCGGCGCCGTCGGAGATCAGCACGCCCCAGCTGGTGAGCGGTTCCTGGATGCCCAGGCCCAGGAACGACAGGAAGCTTTCGGTCAGGATCACGCCCGGCACCGTCAGCGTGACATAGACCATCACCGGGCCCACCACATTGGGAATGATGTGGCGTGTGATGATCCCCAATGTCCCCACCCCGCCCGCCCGCGCCGCTTCGATGAATTCCTTCTGCTTGATCGAAAGGGTCTGGCCGCGCACGATCCGCGCCATGGTCAGCCATTCCACCGCGCCGATGGCCACGAACAACAGGATGAAATTGCGGTCGAATATCACCATCAGGATGATCACGAAAAACACGAAGGGCAGGGAATAAAGGACATCGACGATCCGCATCATCAATCCATCGATGCGCCCGCCGAGATAGCCGGCGGTCGCGCCATACAACACGCCGATCAGGAGCGACACCAGGGTCGCCACCAGTCCAACCGCCAGCGACACCCGCGCCCCGAACAGCACTCGCACGAAAAGATCGCGGCCCACCCCATCGGTGCCGAAAATATGGCCGGGCGCGCGGCAGACCGTTTCCACCGGCCACCATTGCGGCGCGCAGGCGATGATGTCGTAATTGATCTCGTCATAGGCGAAGGGTGAAAAGAACGGCGCCAGCAGGGCCAGAAGCGTGATCAGCGCCAGGATGATGATGCTCGCCATGGCGGCGCGATTGCGGATCAGCCTGCGGCGCGCATCCACCCACAGGCTGCGGCCCTTGATCTCTTCCACCGCTTTCAGCGTTTGGCCCGTCGCCATCACGTCAGCCTCACCCGTGGGTCAAGCCAGGCCACCATCATGTCGGCAAGAAAATTCAGCGCGATGATCAGGCTGGCGTAGCAAATCACCACCCCCATCACCAATGTGTAGTCCCGGTTCAGCGCGCCCTGCACGAAATAGCGCCCGATCCCCGGCAGGCCGAAAATCTGCTCCACCACCAGCGAACCGGTGAGAATGGCGGCCAGGGCCGGGCCCAGATAGGAAACCAGAGGCAAGGCGGCGGCGCGCAAGGCGTGGCTGACCACGATGCGCCCAACCGCCAGCCCCTTGGCGCGGGCGGTGCGGATATAATTGGCGCGCAGCACTTCCACCATCGAGCCGCGCATCATCCGTGCCACGATCGCGGTTTGAGGCAGGGCCAGTACCGTCACCGGCAGGATCATGTTGCGCCACGCCCCGCCATTCCATCCGCCCACCGGCAAGGACAGGTCGTGCCCCAGCAGGGTGACGCCGTAAATTCCAAAGATCAGGGTCAGGATCGGCGCGGTGACAAAGGTGGGAATGGTGATGCCCAGCATCGCCGCGCTCATTACCGAATAATCCTGCCACTTGTTTTGCCTTAGCGCGGCGCAAATGCCCAGGAAGCTTCCCAGCAGCAAGGCCAGCGCCATGGCGGTCAAGCCCAGCCGCGCGCTCACCGGCAGGCCGGTGCCGATCAGCTGCGCCACGGTGAAATCCTTGTTCTTGTAGGACGGGCCCAG
>CBHTTW010000037.1:0-14217 GCA_966096025.1 uncultured Alphaproteobacteria bacterium
TCCAGCAGGCCGGGCTTTTCCTGGCCCTTGGGCCCATAGCGCAACAGCTTCCTTTTCTTCTTCTTTCCCAAAAAAAATCCCGCCGCGTTTTAGCGCGGCGGGACTTTGAATGACAGGGCTTTCTAGGCGGCTATTTCGCCGGGAAGGCGGTCGCCAAGTACTTGGCGATAGTGTCGAATTCGGCGTCCGTGCCGTTGGCGCCATTGTTGGCCATCTGGTTGACCAGATCCTTCCAGCCCTGGGCATCCAGGGTCTGGTGCGCCACGATTTCCGGCGAATGGCATTGGGAACAGATCCGTACCGCCACATCGCGGCCGGGACCTTCCGGCAAGGCCTTGAAATCATCGGCTAAAGCCGGACCGGCGGTCAGGCCAAGCAAAACAGCGACAGCAAAAATACGCACGATCATCCTCTTTTCTGCCCCAAGTTCAGTTTACGTCTTCGGCAATGCGAAGGCGACGACTTCGTCACCCTCCAGTTTCGCACCAATCAGGCCACCGCCCGTGGCGGTGATGACAACGAATTGACGACCGTCGGAACCCCTATAGCTGATGGGTGTGGACTCGGCGGACGCGTTCAATGTCACGGTCCATAGATTCTTACCGGTGGCGGTGTCAAATGCCCGGAAGCGCCGGTCGTCCGTGGCGCCCACAAAGGTTAACCCGCTGGCGGTAACCGTGGTTCCGCCCAGGCCCGGACGCCCGGTTTCCTGCTGGCCGGCCGGGAAACTTTCCGTGATGCCCAAACTCGTACGCCAGGCGATATCGCCGGTATGGACATTGACCGCAACCAGTTGGCCCCAGGGCGTCTGGTTGCAAGGCAGATGCTTGTCGGGATCCCAGAAGCGCCGGATGTTGGGGCGCGCCGTGTTGACGAACGACCCATCCGGATTCTGGACGATGCGCATGGGCTGGAACAGATTGTTCACATTGACGATGAACAGGCCGCGCTGGGGATCGAAGGAGCCGCCGTAATAATTCACCCCGCCCTGCGTGCCGGGAGGCGCCACCGTCAAGTGATTGAAGCCCGGCGGCAGATAGGTGCTGCCCAGGGTTATCTTTTCGTCGTCGACATATTTCTCGCAATAGGCCTGATGTTCGGGCACGCCCTTGTAGAGCGTGGCGCGGCTGATCGAACCCTGGCTGAGCTGTTCGGGCTTGACCGGGAAAGGCTGGGTGGGAGAGGTCATCTCGCCCGGCACTTCACTCTTGGGAACGGCGCGTTCCTCGACGCCGTGAATCGGCTTGCCGGTGACACGGTCCAGAATGAACATCAACGCGTTCTTGTTGACGGTGATGACGGCGGGAATGGTTTTCCCGTCCTTCTTCACGTCGACCAGCATCGGCGCCGACTGGGTGTCATTGTCCCAGATGTCGTGATGGGTGACCTGGAAATGCCAAAGATACTTGCCGGTGTTGGCGTCAACCGCCACCAGCGAGGAACTGAACAGATTGTTGCCGGGACGGTCGGTACCGACCATGTCGTTGTTGGGCGCGCCCAGCGGCATGTAGAGAATACCGCGGCCGGCATCCACCGTCATATAGCCCCAGACATTGACGCCGGAGCGGTTCTTGGCGCTGTCGCCGCCCCATGTGTCGGCGCCGAACTCGCCGGGACGCGGCACGGTGCGGAAGGTCCAGACCAGCTTGCCGGTGCGCAGATCCCAGGCGCGGGTGTCGCCCGCGGGGCCGGCGCCATTGTTGGAACCGCCGGGACCTTCGCCGGGACCGGCGCCGGTGATCACCAGATTCTTATAAACGACAGGCGGCGACGGCAGGATGTAGGGCTTGTCCATGCCGGTCTGCATCACTTCCGGTGTCTTCAGATTGATGACGCCGTTGTCGCCAAAGGCGGTATTCGGCTTGCCGTCGGACACGCGCAGCGAATAGAGACGGCCGCGATTGGTGCCGAAAATGAGCGAGGCGGGAACGCCGCCGCCGCCGGCCCAGTAAGCCGCGCCGCGCGCCTGCGCGCTGGGGACTTCGCCGTCCGGCAGATTGAATTTCCATTTTTCCGCGCCGGTGGTCGCGTCCAGCGCGATCGCCTGGCCGTAGGGCGAAACGATGTACATGGTGTTGCCGATCACCAGCGGAATGTCTTGCGACATGCGCAGGCGCGCGTCGCCGCCATTGGCCGGCTTGAGATGGTATGTCCAGGCGCGCTGCAAATTCCGCACATTGGACGGCGTGATATCCGTCAAGGACACATAGCGGTTGGCGCCCAGATCCTGGCCCGATACCGGCCAGTCGGTGCCGGCGCCCGAGGCAGCCGTCGCCAGCAGCGCCAGCGCCGCAACTCCCACCGAGCCTTTCAACAATAGCTTCATTATGCGTCCCTTTTATCTGCTGCGACCTGACTGGAAGATGAACGGCCACCGCCGAGAACCGGCGGTGGCCGTTGAAATGTCTGCTATTTACTGTTCCGCCCGCGCCTGGCGCGGGGGCGGCGGCACATAGTCCGTCAGTTCGGAGGTGGGCTTCTTGCCCGCCCAGGCAATGCCGCGCAGCAGGACTTTCTGGATCGCGGGATCCTGCAGGCTGTCGATCATGTGCCCCTGCATCCAGACAAAGGCGCGCGCCGGCTGTCCGCCCGGCAAGGTGTGCTCATAGGTCCACATTTGCGGAATGGTCTGGCCGACGCCGCCGCCGCGCCGCGCCGCGGGTGTGTCGGGCATGGTGACGGTGAGGATGGGCTTCACTTCGGGCGCGAAGTTCAGCTTGTAGAAAGCCTCATCGTAAATCTGCGCCGGCATGCCCTGGACAATGGGATTGTCCTTGTCGACGACATTGTAATCCAGGGTCGCGGTCCAGGTGTAATTGACCTCGCCATGCTTCTTGCCCGCGCCCACCAAAGTCGCCATGTCGGCGGGGTCGGGACCGCAAAGCGAGTCATGGAACGTCACCAGCCCGCCGCCGCGCTTGACATAAGCCTGCAGCCGGGCGCGCTGTTCCGGCGTCATATAACCGGCATCGCCGCGATAGATGACCACGACATCGGACTTGTCGAGCTGTTCCTGGCTGGGGAAGGAGAAGGAACCATCCACCACCGCGCCTTTTGAAGTCAGCAGCTTGCTCCAGCTGTCCATGAAATAGGGATAGTCATGCGCGCCCGGGCCATGGCTCTTGAGGCCGCCGAGCAGGAAGATGCGCACGCCATTGACATTCTGGCCCTGGGAACGCGGCGTGTTGTAACCGGAATAACGGGCGTAATCCTTGGCCGTCTGCGACTGGCTGGGAGAAATCAGGGCCAGCGCCACCACGCCGGACAGCAGAATAGTTCTGGAATTCATGATGAAGCGTTCCTCGCGGTTATGCCCCAGGAGGAGGTTCGAAAGCCCCATCTCTGCAGACGACACATTTTAAGTGCGGCGCTGGTTTTTTGCCAGCAAACAGTGCCATCTCGCACCTGCAAAAACAGGCGATTACACACCGGTAACATGGCAGCGCTTGCCCGCCCACGCGTCGTCAGGACGGCTTGGGCGACTGGTTGGAATAACGCTCCGGCTCGGTATGGGCCATGCGCATATGGGTGAGAAGCACGGCTTGCGGCTCATCGCCCGAGCGGCCCACCACCGCGTCCAGCAGGATGCGGTGATGGTTCAGCCGCCAGCGGCGCACATCGTGCGTGACATGTTCCAGGGTCTTGTGCGCGAAGAGCGGCACCATCAAACCATTCAGCAAGCGTTCCAGATAGGGGTTGCCTGCCGCACGCCACAAGGTGCGGTGAAACTCCAGGTCCAGGGCCGCTGCTTCCAGCAAGGTACCGTTCCAACTGTCCATCTGGTCCACAAGCCTGTCGAGCGCGGCCAGGATGCCCGGTGTCATGTTGATTTTCGCCAGGCGCAAGGCCTCACTTTCCAGCAGGAAACGCAGAGAGGCGATCTGCTGCACCTCTTCCTGTCCGATATTGGTGACGAACATGCCGCGCCGCTCGCGATTCTGCACCAACCCCTGCTCCTGGAGCTGGGACAGCGCCTCGCGCACCGGAATGCGGCTGATGTTCAGTTCACGCGCGATCTGACTCTCGTTCAGCCGGTCGCCGGGCTTGTATTTCCCCGACAGAATCCCGCTGCTGAGAATCTTGACGACATGCGCGCGCAAGGTGGTCGGCGCGTTCGGCGCCGCCACTGTTTCGAGAAAATCCCGCTCCAATTGTTCCATCCCCCCAATGTCTCCTATGGCAAGGCATAGGCGATCAGATAATCGCCCTGCTTGTTGTGAAGAGCGGAATGGCCGCCCGCCGCAAGCACCACGAACTGCTTGCCATTCGAATCCATCCGATAGGTCATCGGCATGGACTGACCCGCGGCCGGCAAGGAAACTCTCCACAATTCCTTGCCGGTCGCGGTTTCAAAAGCACGGAAATAACGGTCGGTGGTGGCGGCGATAAAGGTCAAGCCCGAAGCGGTGGTAATGGCGCCGCCCTGATTGGGCACCCCCAGATGAAACCACAAAGGCCAAGGCGATTCATCGCGGCTGGTGCCCAGCGGCACTTCCCACACTTTCTTGCCGCTGGTGATGTCGATGCCGGTCAAGCGTCCCCAAGGCGGCGCGTTGCAGGGCGCGCCGAAGATCGACATCATATTGTCGTAGACCTGACGATAGGGCGTGCCGATCAGCGGTGAATAGCCTTCCGGCCCGGCATGCGGCGCCAGATGATGGGCGCCGATGATGTTGTTGGAATTGACGACCAAAAGATTGCGGCCCGGATCGAAGGCCAGCCCGCCCCAATCCATGCCGCCCACGCTGACCGGATAGTCCACCGAGGATTCCGCGTAAAAAGGCGTGAAAATGCCGTCATTCTTGAGCTTGCGGAAGCGCCGCCGGCAATCCCATTTGTCGATCAGCGCGAAGCCGAACATGTCGGACTCCTGCATCTTGGTGATCTGGATCTGATGATCGGGAAGCGTCGGGATGGGCTGGGTCGGCGACAGGCCCTTTTGTAATCCGGACGTGGAGACTGGCATTTCCACCACCGGGAAAATCGGCGTGCCGTTCTCGCGATTGAGGACGAAGATGTAGCCCATCTTGGTGGCCTGGGCGAGCGCCGGTGTCACCTTGCCGTCCGGCGCCTTGTAGTCGAATAGCAGCGGCTGGGCCGGTGTGTCGTAATCCCAAATATCCTTGCGCACGAACTGATAACGCCAGACCGGCTCGCCGGTATCGGTGTTCAGCGCCACCACCGCGCTGCCGTAATAGTCCCAATTGTCCTTGCCGATCACCGCGTCGATCTGCGGCGTGCCGGTGGGCAGGAAGATCAGCTTGCGCGCCGCATCCACCGACATCGGCGCCCACACATTGGGCGCGCTGCGCGGATAGGTCTTGCCATCGCCCTCTTTGCTTTCAGTGGGCGGCAGACCGGGCGGCGCGGCGGTGAAGGCCCACACCACCTTGCCGCTGCGCGCATCCAGGGCGCGCACCACTCCGCCCGGCATGTCGACATTGTGGAAGTCGATGATCTTGGAACCGGTGATCACCTTGTCGCCCACAATAGTGGGCGCGCTGGAGACGCCGTACAGGCCCGGCTTTTCGATGAAGCCCAGATTGTCATGCAAATCCACCCGGCCGCCGGTGCCGAAATCCGCGCAAGGCTTGCCGGTCTCGGCGTCCAGCGCCCACATCTTGCCGTCGATGGTGCCGGCGAAGATGCGCTGGGAGCAGACGCCGCCGTTGGCGGCAGTGTCCTTCCAATAGGAAACGCCGCGGCAGGTGATGACGGTGGCGCCATTGGTGTCGGGCTTGAGATCCCGCATCCATTTTTCCTTGCCCGTGACGGGATCGAGCGCGGCGATGCGGTTGCGCGGCGAGCAGAGATAGAGCGTGTTGTTGGCCAGGATCGGGGTCGCTTCAAAAGCGAGCAGCGCACGCTCGCCCGGCGCGGAGAGATCGCCGGTGCGATAGGTCCAGGCCACTTTCAGATATTTGACATTTTCCGGCGTGATCTGGGTATTGGCGCTGTGACGCTGGCCCGTCGCGCCATGGCCCCAAACCGGCCATCCATCCACCGCGCCGCCGTTTTGGCTGAAGCTGGGTTTGCCGTCACAACCAGCGAGCAGGGTCACAAGCGCGGCGGCAAAGGCGAAGGCAAGCCCGCGAGGTCCCAACATCCTGCTCGTCCCTGTCTTCAGGGACTGTCAGCCGCCCCCTTTGCGTCCCTATATATTACCATAAGCCATTCCATATATAATTTTATTTGCCCCTGCCGGGGGATAGCCTTGTTGCGGGGCGTTAAGGACAAAAACAGGGGAGCGCGGCATGACAAGATCCGATATTTCACGCCGGGACTTGATGGCTGGGGGCTTGGCCGCCGCGGGCAGCCTGCCGGCCTGGGCCCAATCCAGGGCAAAACCGCGCGCCTTGGCGTTGATCGGCGACCGTTATCACAATCCCGATTACATCCGCGTCAGCCTGAACAAAGTGTTTGGCGAGCTGGATATGCCGATCGATTACACGATGGACTATGGGAGTCTGTCGGCCGCCTTGCTCAAGCCTTATCAACTCTTGCTGATCCTGCGCGACGGCATGATCTGGCCGGGCGGCTATTCCGGACCCGATGCCTACACCCATTACGAAACCAATCTGGAAAATGCCGAGGATTTTCCGCCCGCCAAGCCGGTGACATGGATACGCGAGGAACAGGGCCTGGCGGTGAAGAACTTCGTCGAAGCCGGCGGCGGTTTTTATCCGCTGCACAATTCCAGCCACATCTCGCTGTCATCCAAGAACTATCGCGAGGTGATGGGCGGCGCCTATTTCGGCCATCCGCCGCTGCGCCCGTTCCAGGTCCACGCCACCGCCAATGCCCATCCCATCACCGCCGGGATGAAGCCTTTCATCGTCAATGACGAACAGCATTATGTCGATTACGACAAGGACCCGCGTTACGTCATTCTGGAGTCCGAAAATCTCGACGGCCTGACCTATGAGGGCCGCGGCACCAAATCGCCGGCGGGATGGGCTTATGATGTCGGCAAGGGACGGGTGGTGTTCACGGCGGTGGGGCACACCATTCATGCCATGTGGAATCCGCAATATATCGAATTGCAGAAGCGCTCCATTCGCTGGCTGCTGAAAGACCTGTAAAGCCACAATGGATTTGCGTGCGATATTCGAACAAGGCGTTGCGGCGCATCGCGCCGGCAAGCTGGCGCAGGCGGAAAACCTGTACCGCCAGATATTGCGCGCCGACCCTGCCAGCTTTCCGGCGCTGCATATGCTGGGCTATCTCAAGGCGCAGCAAGGCCAATATGACGAGGCGATAACGCTGTTGAACAAGGCGCTCCGGCAAAATCCGGGCGACCTCACCGCGCGCGCCCATCACGCCCATGCCCTGATGGCGGCAGGACGCTTGGACGAAGCCTTGGCGGGTTTCGACCGGCTTTTGGCGGCGCAGCCGGACAATTTCGAAGCGCAGTTCAATCGCAGCGTGATCCTGTCCCAGCAGTTCAAATTCGAAGAGGCATTGGCTGCACTGAATGCGGCATTGGCGCTCAGGTCGAACATCGCGGCTGTGTTCCACAATCGCGGTGCGGTTTTGACGGATTTGGAACGCTATGGCGAAGCGATGGAGAGCTACGACCGGGCGCTGGAGCTGGATCCTGGCTATCTCCCGGCGCGGGCCAACCGGTGCATGGTGGCGCTCAATCTGTGCGATTGGGATCGTGTCGCGGGCATGCCGGTCAGCGACGTCGCCGCGGTCGCGCCCTCCCTCACCCTGATGGGTTACACCGAGGACAAGGCACTCTTGCAGCAGAGCGCCATGGGCACCATCCGGCAATTGGTGCCCGCCCCCCTGCCGCCTTTATGGCACGGGGAAAAATACCGGCACGACCGTATCCGGCTGGCCTATATATCGCCGGACTTCCGCGAGCATGCCGTGGCCCATCAAATCGCAACGCTGATCGAGCGCCATGACCGCGCCCATTTCCAGGTGATCGGGATTTCCATCGGCCGCAGCGACGACAGCGCCATTCGCGCCCGGCTGGTGAAAGGCTTCGATCGCTTTCACGACTTCGCCACCTTGAACAGCGACGAAATCGCGCGCCGCTTGCGCGAAATGGAGATCGACATCGCGGTCGATCTGGCCGGCCATACCGGCGGCGGGAGGCCGCAAATCTTTGCCCACCGCCCCGCGCCGGTGCAGGCAGCCTGGCTGGGTTATCCCGGCACCAGCGGCGCGCCCTTCATCGACTATCTCATCGCCGATCGCATCGTGGCGCCGCTGGAAGACCAGCCTTTCTTCACGGAAAAGCTGGCGCACCTGCCGCACACGTATTTTCCCGCCGACCCGGTGCGGGAGATCGGCGCCGTTCCCAGCCGCCAGGCCTGCGGCCTTCCCGATGACGCTTTTGTTTTTTGCGCCTTCAACAACCATTGGAAACTCACCCGCCCCATTTTCGAAATCTGGATGCGGCTGCTGGCGGCGGTTCCCCGAAGCGTGCTGTGGCTCAGGCAGCCGGCCCCCGATGTCCGCGCCAATCTGGCGCGGGAAGCCGTGGCGCACGGTATCGATCCGGCGCGGCTGGTCTATGCCGATGCGGTGCCGCGGGACGTTCATCTTGCCCGTCACGCCAATGCCGACCTGTTCCTGGACACCTTGCCTTACAATGCCCATGCCACGGCCGCCGACGCGCTGGGCACCGGTCTTCCGATCCTGACCTGCAAGGGGCAGGCGTTCGCCGGGCGCGTCGCCGCCAGCCTGCTGGAAGCGGTGGGCATGCCGGAATTGGTGACGCAAACGCTGCAAGAATATGAGATGCGCGCGTTGGAATTGGCGCGCGATCCCGTCAAGCTGCAGGCGGTCAAGCAAAAGCTGGAGCAAAATCTGCCGCAGGCGGCGCTATTCGATGCCGATATGTTCCGGCGCGATATCGAAGAAGCCTACCTCACCATGTGGCAGGGCCGGGATTCCCTGCCGCGCAGCATCGACGTCGCACATCGCGGATAAAAAGAAATCCGGGCCCTTCGGAGGCCCGGATTTCCTTCATTGTCCAATAAGGCGATCAGCGATCGCGATAGGGACGGCCGCAGCGGCGTTCATAAGCGGAGCGGCCGCCATGATCGCGCCACACCGGGTCGCCCAAATTCAAGTCGCACGGGTCAGTCGCCGCACCGATCACCGCGCCACCGACCGCGCCAGCCGCGGCGCCCAGAGCCGGGTTACCCGCAGCGGCACCGATGGCCGCGCCACCGGCAGCACCCAGAAGCGCGCCGCTGGCGGCGCGGTCACCGGGGTTTGAACCGCAACCCGCGACCAACAAGGTCGCGGCAAATCCTGCAATAATCATTGTCGTGCGCATGCTCGTCTCCATGTTCGCATTCCTCTGGGGTCTTGAACGCACACACAACCGAAAAGGTTCCGGCCATCGTCAACATAGTTTTCGACGGACACATTACAATCGCGTGAGTTCTTCTCTTCCTGTGCTTTCGCCGATGCAGACGAAGCTTTGCGACATTCAGGCGAAAAAGCGGCAAGCCCTGCGGCGGCAATCCCACTACGCCTGTCATGGGGCTTGTTTTTGGATAATGGATGTCGCTGGAACTGCGCCAGGACTCTCCGGTGACGTGGCTGGCCTCCTATCCGCGCTCGGGCAACACGCTGCTGCGGATCGTTTTGAAGCGCTGTTTCGGCCTCAGCAGCCAGTCGGTCTATGACGATGCGGAATTTTCCGGCACCGCACTGCGCGAAGTGGTGGGACATGAGCCGGTCGGCGATGATCCGGCGCGGTTCCTGAACCAAGCCCAACAAGAGCGCCGCCGCCTTTATGTCAAAACCCATGAATTGCCGCCCGCCGATCGCCACCCGGTGATTTATGTCGTGCGCGACGGGCGCGCCGCGGTGGTTTCCTACATCCATTTTTTGCGCGAGATATTGAAACGCGACGTCACGGCGCGGGATGTGATCTGCGGCACGGTGGGCGTTTCCTGGTCGCGGCACGTCCGGGCTTGGACCTTGCCGCCGCGGCCGGGCACCTTGGTGGTCCGTTATGAGGACCTGGCCATCGGCGATGCCGGTACCTTGAAGAAGATATCGGCCTTCATTGGCGCGCCGCAGCGCCAGGCGTTCGATATTTCCTTTGACCGCCTGCACGCCCTGGCGCCCGATTTTTTCCGCAGCGGGTCCAACCGCAAGAACATCGCGGAGCTGAACGACGAGGAAGAACAGCTGTTCGAGAAAATGCACGGCGCCACCTTGCGCGCCTTGGGCTATGCGGGTGCTCTGGGCGCCGCACCGGACCTTGGCCGGGTTTCGGCCGCCAAGCCTGCGCCGGACGACAGCACGCGCTGCAGTTAAGCCTGAAAATGGCACGGCCCGCTCACGCGGGCCGTGGGCATGCGCGGGTTCAATATTCTATATGTTTTGCAGACGCGCGTCGGCGTCGCCGAACTTGTCCAGCTTCAAATCGAACCGGTCCATCAGCGACAGGTACAGATTGCACATCCGACGCTTGTCTTCGCTCTCATTGACATAGCTCAGGCTGCGTCCGGTCTTGAGCGTGCCGCCCAAGCCGCCCGCCAGGATCAGCGGAAGGCGGGAATTGTCGTGCTTGCGGCCGACGAACATGTTGGACATGAACATCAAGCAGCTGTTGTCCAGGACGGTGCCGTCGCCTTCCTTCATGCTGTCCAGCTTGGAGGCGAGATAGGCGTACTGGCTGACATGGAAATTGGCGATGCGCTCATAGCTGTCGGAGGCATTGTCGTGGCTGGCGGCGTGATGGCCTTCCTTGACGTCCAGGAAGGGATAGTACATCGCCGACAGGTCGCGTGAGATGATCAGCGACGCGACGCGGGTCTTGTTGGTCTGGAAGGCGATGGCGACGATGTCGCACATCAGCTTGGCGTGTTCGCGCAGATCTTCCGGCAAGCCGCTGGCCGGCCGCTCCATCAGGGCGGCCTGCATGTTCTTGGCCTTGGCGCTGTCGTCGGCATTTTCCTTGGCCTTGCGCATCACCTCGACGCGCTTTTCAATCTCGCGCACGCTGGTGAGATACTCGTCCAGCTTGCCGCGATCGGTGGCGCTGATCTTGCGCGACAGGTCCTGGGCGCGGTCCTTGACCCGGTCCAGCACGCTGAGATTGAGCATGCTGCCGCGATTGTCGAACAGGCTGTCCCAGGCCAGCGAGGGATAAACCTCGACCGGCACCGGCGAGTCCGGCGTCTGCCAGGACAGATGCGAGCTGTAGGCGAGCGAGAAATTGGTCTCATGATAGCCGGTCATCGGCTGTTCGCAGGCCAGCACGATGGAGGATTGCGGCGTGTCCTGGCCGACATGGCCGGCGATCATCTGGTCGACACTGATGCCGGAATGGATCAGCGCGCCCTTGGTGATCTGCACGCCCGACAACAGGCTGCCGGTCTGAGCCGGGTGGATGCCCTGGCCGGTCAGGGCTTTGACCTGGAGGCCGTCGATGACGTTGATCTTCTGCTTCAAGGGCTCCAGCGACTGCAAACTCTTGCTGAGCTTCATCTCGGCGCCATTGCCTTCGGCGCCCCAGTGATTTTCGTTGACGCCGCAGCCCAGGAACACCACGCCAAAGCGCTTGGGGAAATCGGCCGCCGACGGCGCCGCCAGGGCATTGACCGACTCCAGCCAGGGCAAGGCCATGGTGCAGCCGGCGCCCTTAAGAACGGCGCGGCGGGAGAAGGCCTTGGAGATCTTCGAACCGGACATGTCAGTTCCCCTTCCTGAGATAGGCTTTTATAGCATCAATATTGGCCGGCTGCAGCTCGGCATGCTTGATCTGGGCCGGCTCGGCCAGGCGTTTGTTGAGGAATTGCGGGCTGGTGACGATGGCCGTCACCAAGGCGCGCAGCCGGTAACCATCCGCCGCCAGGCCGGTCTTCATCTTGTCCACCAGTGATTCGTCGGAAAGCTGGAGCGAGCGGTTCAAGGCATAGGCCAAAAGCTTGCGGCTCAGATTCTCGGTATAGCGGTCCTGGCGGTGGTCCTTGATGAAGCTGCGCAGGCCCGCCACGCCGGTGGCTTCCACGCCGCCCGGGAAGGTGGCGGAATTGTCCACCGCGCGGCCCGCCATGTCAGTGGCTCGCGCATTGCCCACCGGGCCATAGCCTTCAAACACCAGGCCGAAGGAATCGAAGCGCTGGTGGCAGCCGGCGCAGAAGGGATTCTTGCGGTGCTGTTCCAGCATCGCCCGGATCGGCAGGTCGGTCTTGGATTCATCGCTGGGCAGCTCCGGCACGACCGGCGGCGGCGGCGGCACGCGGATGCCCAGCACCTTTTGCACCACCCAGTTGCCGCGCTTGACCGGAGAGGTGCGCAGGCCCGGCGAATACTGGGTCATGAACACCGCCATGGGCAGGATGCCTCCACGGCCATACTTGCCGGCATTGTCGACCCGCACCCACTTGTCGGCGTCGCCGGAAATGTCCGGCATGCCGTAGAATTTCGCCAATTGCGGATTGACGAAGGTGAAGTCGCCATAGAGCAGGTCGAGCACCGAGCCTTCACGCTGGATCGTGTCCTGCATGAAATGGATCGGCTCCTGGAACATGGCCTCGCGCAGATCATCGTCGAAGGCCGGGAATCGCTGGCGATCCACCGAATTGTTGGTTTCGAATTGGCGGAAGACCAGCCAATTGCCGGTGAACTCGGTGGCAAAGCCGTTGATCTTGGGATCCTTGAGCATGCGCCGGGCCTGGGCGGTCAACACCTCCGGGCGGTGCAAATCGCCCGCCGCTGCATGCCGCATCAGCTCGGCATCGGGCATGCTGGACCAGAGGAAATAGCTGAGGCGGCTGGCCAGGCCGTAATCCGACAAGGGTTCGGCGGTATAGGGCTTGGCCTCGGTCAGGGCGGTCTTGGTCAGTCCGTTCTGGGCCGGCTTGGCGCTCGCCACCTTGCGGGACAGATCGAAGCGATAGAGGAAATCCGGCGACATCAACACACTGACGATGGTGTCGCGGATGGCGTCCTCATGGGACAGTTTCTTGCCGCGCAGGCTCTTGTAATAGGCCAGGACATCGGCGCGTTCGTTTGCCGTCAGCGGCCGGCGATAGGCGCGCTCGGTGAAGCGGACCAGCGCCGCCAGATGCTTGGGCTCGGCCGCTGCATGCTGCTTTTCCAGATCGCGCAGGGTCTTGTTGATCAGGCCGAAATGCCAGTTGAAGGCCTTGGGCGCGACGGGATCATTGTTCGCCTTATCCAAGGACCAGCGCGCCAGATATTTATCGCGCATCTGCAGGATCACGAACTGGTCGGTCACCTCGTGGCCCACCGGGCGCTTGGAACCGGATTCGGTCGATAGCGGCCCGTTGATATTGCCGTCCACCTCGCCGCTCTGGTTGAAGAAATACTGGACCCAGGTGCGTTCGGTCTGGGAGGCGATGAAATCGAACTCGTTCCACAACCGGTTGAGCTGGGCCTGGCCCTTCTGGTCCAGGATCAACTGCATCAGGGCGGTGTCGTCGCGATAATAGCCGCCGGTATTGTGATAACCAGCGCTGAGCAGCCGGCCATTGTCGGTCGACTGTTCGGGCCAATAGCGGCCGCGTTCGCTGACCACGAAAGCATCGGGAAAGACCGATGCGAAGCGGTCGAAAGCCGCCTGATATTTGGCTTTCTGGCCCGCCGGATAAACCAGGTCGGGATCGCCGTAGCGCGCATGCGCCATCAGAGCCGCCCAGCGCGGCGAGGCATCCTCATGCAAGGGCGGATATTTCGGAATCTCGGGCAAGGCCGGCGGCGGCTCGTTCGAAGCGCGCAAAGCATTGGGATCGCTCTTGCGGTGATTTTGCGCGTAAGCCTCAAGACGCCAATTGTGGATCGGCTCGGACTGGCCGGGCAGGCCCGTGACTTTGATCGAGAAGAACTGCATCGCGGTGCGGGCGCGGATGCGGGTGACGTAATTTTCCATCGCCTGGGTCTTGAGCGCCAGCGAAGCGGACGCGCCGGGCGCCGGCAAGGCGTTGAACAGGGTCTGCAGCTTGGCGATAGGGCCCACCGCATCCTTGTCCTGCAGGATGCCCCACACCATGGGCAGATATTTTTGGCTGAGCTTCATCTCGGCGGCGATGGAGGCCAAGGTGGCGGCGGGTTTGCCCAAAGCGGCGCGATTGCGATAGCGCCAGACGGCTTCGAAATATCTGGAAAAGTCGGTGGGCTGGGCGTTGTAGAACGCCATGATGCGCCCGATCGCATACTTGTCGTGATCGCTTTCCACCTGCATCAGATGCGGCGCGAAATCGATGGTGTCGG